>JAYWAR010000313.1:0-4241 GCA_043782285.1 Akkermansiaceae bacterium
GTAATTGAACTCATTGATCATCAATAAGCTACAATCGGGCCAACCGATCAGAAAACTAACATTATTTTATCCCAAAATCCCCTTAAGTCAGTGCCATTCAGGTCTGTCATCGGCGTTGAAGATGGTGGCGATGTCGGTGGCCACTTTGCTTTTGAGGTCTTGTTTGGTAATGTATTGCTGGGCGTTTTGTTGGAAATGAAACTGGCAACGCTGCCAAGGGATGGCGCTGAGGCAGGCTCTGAGGGCGGCGCGCAGGCCGCTGTGAGCATCTGAGGTGACGAGGTCGGGAATGCCGATGCAGCGCTCCCTGAGGCTGTTGGTGAAGTCGCGCCAGTGGACCTCGGCTTCGGAGAGGGCGCAGGAGACTCCGAGGATCATTCGTTTGCCGTCGTCGCGGCGCACGCCGATGAGGGTGGCGCAATCCCTGACCACACCGTCAATACAAACTTTGTAGTAGGTGGCGTCGAGAGTGAGATAGAGGATCGCGGGAAGGAGGCGTCCACGCCATTTGGTGAACTCGGCATCGAGCTCTTTGGTGAGGATGGAAATCTGGCCGGAAGAGACTTGGAAGCCGCAGAGTTTTTCCAGGATTTTGGTGACGCGCCTTGTGCTAACGCCTTCGACATACAGGGTGGCGATGGCGAATTTGAGCGCCCGTTCGCTGCGGGATCCTTGCTCGAGAAGGGCGGTGCGGAAGGGCGCATCGCTTTCACGAACTTGGGGGACTGCGAGTTGGAGCTTGCCCATGGCGGTCTGGAAACTGCGAGGTTTGAAGCCGTTGCGGCCATCGACGTTGCGCTCGTTGGCAGCGGCTTCGATGTGGCCGATTCGTTCGAGAAGCATGGCGGCGTTGATGAGGAGTTCCGAGATTCTGGGGATGGCGTTTTCGAGGCCGTCTTTGAGAAGGAGGTTGATTAGATCTGGATGTTGGATATTCTGGATCTGTTTGTTCATGGCTCGTGCTGTTTTTGGTTAGCACCTTCAGCATCAGGTCGTGGACGGGCATCGACAACCCCGAAGGGCAGGAGACGCGCCGCCGCAGAAGCGGCCGATTCCGCTACGCTCCATCAGCCGCTTCTGCGGAGGGCTGGTGCCTCGCTAACTTACAGACAAAGATTTACACTACCAGAGAGGTGAGCCTTTAACCTTTTTTCGGAGTGTTAACGGAGCAAAAAACAACGCATCTAAATACACCGATGAAAGCTACCAAACCGTATCAAGAAGAATTCAAGAAACGCGCCGTGGAAATGTTACGAAATTCCTGTAAACCCGCCGTTTAAATCGCCCGAGAACTCGGTCGCATCGTGTATAGTCTGTGCGACTGGAAACGTAAATACGACGATTCACTCCAAAACTTCCCTGATCCCGATGAACTCATACCTGCCGAACTCAAACGCGAAAACGCCCGCCTCCGCAAGGAACTCCGATACGTTAACGAACAGCGCGAAATCCTAAAAAAAGTCGCAGCCATCTTGGGGCAATGAATACCAAGGAAAAGCACCAGACCATCACCCATTGAAAAAACAAAAATCATTCTATCCCGATGCTCTGCAAGCTCTTTGAAGTCTCTCCAAGTGGCTATTTTGCCTCGCTAAAAACCCTGATTTCCCCGCGCAGAACCCGCCGTGTAAAGCTCGCCAAAAAAGTTAAAATCATTTTTAGCCAGCACAAAAGCCGCTACGGAAGACCGAGAATTTACCGCCAGCTTCGGACTAAAGGAGAACTTGTTTCTGAGAAAATGGTAGGTCGCCTCATGCGCTCCGAAGGCTTGTTAGCACGGAAGAAACGCAGTTTCCGGCCACGAACTACCCAAAACGTCGCTAGGCCAAAATACGCGCCAAACTTGCTCAAAGTTCGAGACTCACCCATCGCACCTAACGAAGTTGTCGTCACAGACATCACTTACGTGGCCACGAAAGAAAACTGGCTATACCTCGCTGCCGTCATGGATCTGCACAGCAAACAAATCAAAGGCTATGAAATCCAAGAAACCATGCAAACTGACCTGGTCAGCAAAGCCTTGGGAAAAGCCATGAAGAGCTATCCCAGTCTCACGGGTTGCATCCATCACAGGGATCGGGGCAGACAATACACGAGTCATGAATATCTTCAACAACTCGCCGACAACGGCCTCCAACCCTCCATGAGCGCCAAAGGCAACTGCTACGACAACGCCGCCATGGAAAGCTTCTGGTCAACTCTCAAGACCGAGGCGTTTCCCGACTCGGGAGTCTTCGAGAGCAAAGAAGCCGCCAGACAGGCAATATTTGAGTATATCGAAGGCTACTATCACACGCAGAGAATACACTCATCCCTCAACTACCTCACGCCTTTAGCTGCTGAAATGGCAGCCTAATCCACAGTCTGAAAAACTAACAAAAACCACCTAAAAAACACTCCGAAAATGGTGATAAGTCCAATTTTCAGATGGTGTTCTAGTCCAGAACCGTTTCGGCCTCAGTGATTTCGAGGAAGTCATGTAAATTGTAGCGGTCGCGAACTTAATATTGGGTCTACTTGTCGGACAAGTCGAAAAGGGATTGCTAGACGAGAATCTTGAACATGCACAGGGCATAAAATAAGTGATAAATGCTGGGTTTCTTGGCTTCCGCCATATGGATTGCATCTGATAGAATCTGTCGGATTTGTCAAAGAGTCTCATATCCTCTCGATCGAGGGATTGTTCGCGTTTGGCCATCGCTGGCAATAAAGTATTTTCAGTGCCAGAAGCCTTTGATCACGCGCAGATTATGAGTTTGTGTAAGAGCCTTAATATTATTTAAAAACTAGGATATTAAAATTTAATAAATATGATTAGTATTGTTATACCTAACTACAATCGTCGGAAATGTACAATTAATCTTCTTAACAATATTTATATACAAGAAAAAGCAGATTTTGAAGTGATTGTAGTCGATGATTGCTCAATAGATGGAAGTGTTGAAGCAATTCACGAAGAGTTTCCGTCTGTAAAAATATTGGTTAATTTGATTAATGTGGGGCCAGCGGTAACGCGTAACCGTGGAATTTTGGAGGCCCGTGGTGATTTGATTGTTGGATTTGATAGCGATGTAAATATTTCTGATAAATTACTGTTATCAAAAGTAGTTAAATACTTTCAGGAATTAGGGGCAGGTGATGGTCTTGCGTTTAGAATTCTTCAGCCTGATGGTAAATCAGATGATGTGGGACGTTGGTGGCATCCCGTGGCATTGAATGATTTTTCAAAACTGTGGTTTAAAACTTGTTATTTCAGCGGGACTGCTTATGCAATTCGGCATAAATTATTGTTAGATTCAGGATTATATTCAGAATTTTTTTATATGCACTACGAAGAGGTTGAGCTCGCTTGGCGTATTTTGAATTGTGGGGGGGAAATTATTTATTCACCTGAGTTGATTGTCATTCATCATGCGAATTTAATTTCTAAGCGCCGGGAAGTAGAAACTTTTTTCAAGGCACGAAATCAAATTCTTTTAGCTATTTCTTGTCTGCCTTTATTTAGTGCTATTTATTACGTTGTTCCTAGAATTTCATTTCAATTCATAAATGCTTGTTTACGGGGACATATAATTTATTTTTTTAAATCGATGTATTCGGCTTTGAGATTAATTCCTAGGCAAGTTAGTGAAAGAAATCCTCTTAAGAAAGATACGTTAATTTACATTAAACTTCTTAAGTTTGGCGATTTAATAATTTCTCCCTATACTACTGTGAGTCGTCAAGTAGATCGAATCTTATAAACAGCGAATTCAAGCGGCTGGAGTAATCTGTGGACTTGGCAGAGGGTCAATGTCAGTATGAGGCTTCTGATTCAACGACCAAGCCTAACCAAAATACCAACTTACAGCAGCTTGACCCACCACCAGCCATACACTATCGAAGCTATAAACTGCAACTGTTCTCCTCAGAAAGAGACCGCCAAAATCCTCGGGGTTTCACTTCAACGGTTTGTCACGAACTGCGGCGCAATGGCATAAAGCGGAAAAATTACTGCTATGTCGTCGCCCAGCGCCATGCTGAATCCCGCGAGTGGCAAGGATTCAGGATTGCCCTCGACTATCGAAACAAGTCGAGGCGAAGCCTTGCGAAGAGCCATGTGTCTCAGGTCGATTCATGCGACCTTTGCCAAACAGGTGTCGGCGGATTTCCCCTCCTAGGGAATAGTTTGGGATGGAGCGAGATCCCGGCATGCTGCTAGTTGTGTTGAATGTTGGCTGGGAGATTTGTAACCGAGGATT
>JAYWAR010000314.1:0-4240 GCA_043782285.1 Akkermansiaceae bacterium
AGCGTTCAAATATGTATTCGTTCAGTTTTCTCCCTTTGTTGACGGATGAGTTTGAGAGCAGTCGTGACGTGAAAACGCCATCGCTCCCTTCATGAAGCCCGAGAGGCTTAGCTCTTGGACTTCACTCTACTATACCAGGCTTTTAGCCAGGCTTTGCCAGCCTCTATTGCCTGCTGCCGTTTGCATTCTTGTTGATGCACTCCTGAATCAAACCCGCAAGTGGTAGCGGCACATACCAACGCACACGCTCCAACGCCTTCAGATCAAAACTGCTGCTGCTCCCGTTACGCTTCACCAAATCCTGCAGAACGCCGTCCACACGAAGACCGCCGCCCGATGGCGTGACCTTGTGCTCAATCACCATCGTGTCCTTGGCCTTTGTGCGAGCGTTGACGAAGTTGTAGGTGTGCCACTGGGTTTTGTCTTTCCGAAAGGAACTATGATAGGCTGGTGCCTCACGCGGATGTTCATTCACAAGTTGGATGCTCACCACCTGGTCTGCTTTGTCCGTCACGATGTAGAGCTGGTTAAACTCCCCCTCGAAAATGCCGCTGAAGCCGTAGTGAAACAGCGAACCTGACGGAAACCCAGCGCACGCCACTTTGTTCTTACTTCCGAAGCGTCCTTTCAATCCCAGCGCTTCCTTGGCACGCTCCAATGGCATCAGGTAGGTCACCTTGTCGTAAATCACCAATTCTGGATGCGGTCCGATGTCCCTTCTCGCCTTTGCATGGGGCGATAGAAGTTCACCAAGATCTCGCAGTGTCGCGGTTCCGCCCTGCATCGGCGAATCCCAATGCGAATCCAACACGATCCCTCGTTCTGGTGTTGGCGCAGTGGCAACCTGGGGCTTTTCACTCGTCACTGGATTGGGAATAACTGGCGCTGGACCTGGAATAATCGCCTTTGGAGGCTGCAGAGGTTGAGGAGGCTCCTGCTTCGCTATCGCCATGCCTGCCTTTGGCGCATCAGCCATCGGTGCTACGGGCTTCACCGTCACGGGCATCTCCATGCTGATGGTCATGTGCAATTCCGTGGGTTTTCGATAGCCGATGGTATTCATGCCGAAGATGCCGGTGATTTGGATCGTTTGGCCCTGCGTGATCTCATTCCAAAGCTCTGGCTCATCACGGGGCAAAACGATATTCACCGCGACATCATAAGGGTGCCCACCACCATCGCGATGAATTGGGGTGACAGTTAAGTAGTTCTTAGAGGCCTGCTCGACCTTGACCGCGAACGATGCGCGTTTATGTTTTGATGCTAAAAGCTTCCTCCACGCCTCAGTTGCGTTTGCAATCTTCCACTCTCCGTTTGGACGGGAAGCCTCTGCGGGTGTGATCAGCGCCAGAAGCTCATCCACACTCTTGTAGTCGGGATTTTGTTGAGCCTCACATGCCACTGCAACGAGGACTATCGCGATTGCCGCAGCCGCGAACTGCTTGAATGTTGGTTTAGTGTTCATCTAGGTATTTTACCGTCTTCTCGTGGTGGAATTGCAGAGGGGAGTGCATGAACGCGCGCAAACAGCCTCACATCTGCGTATTCCTTTTCAGGAACGGAGGCAACAAGATATTCCCCATCGGGAATGGCGGAATGGCCAGCGTTTTGGAGTGCCTCTTCCACCATCAGATCTCGACAAGAAGCTTTCCAAATTCTTGAAGAAGACCCGTGGCGAGATGTCGTTTGCTCAATTCGCGAAAGTCACAGGGCTCACACCGTCCACTCTTTTCCGTTTGGAGCAGTGTGACCAGACCATCACTCTGCGTCGTCTTGAGCCGGTGCTGAAGAAGCTGAAGGTGACGCTCTGGGACGTGTTCGGGGATGGGAAGAGGTAGCATCGTTTCCAAAGCATCTGTCGTAAAAGGCGAACGCATTTTGCGCGCAATTCTCGGTGAGGCTCGATTCAGTGTGTCACCATGGAACTCGACCTCGAAGGAAAATACGCCGACCGTGCATACGCAATTCTGGCCTCACTGGTGATTCCACGTCCGATTGCTTGGGTCACCACAATCAGCCCTGATGGAAAAGTGAATGCCGCACCGTTTAGCTTTTTCAATGTCCTCGGTGCAAATCCTCCCATTGTGGGGTTCTGTCCTGGTGATCGGGACGACGGACAGCCCAAAGATTCTGCACGGAACATTCGGTTGAATCATGAGTTCGTCGTCAACCTCGTGGATGAGAGTGTCGCACAGGCAATGAACCAGACAGCCGCCTCAGTGCCATACGGTGAGGATGAACTGAAAATCGCCGGGCTCCATGCGCTGCCTTCATCGGTAGTGCGACCTCCAAGAATTCAAGAGGCTCCGGCGAGTCTCGAATGCAAAGAATGGGGCACACTGCAAATCGGTGGAAACCGGCTGATCATCGGTTTGGTCAAACGTGTTCATGTGCGTGACGAGCTGTTCGATTCGACTACCTTGCGCATTCGGAATGAAGCGTTTAACCTCATCGGTCGCATGGCTTCACCCAACTGGTATTGCCGAACTCAAGATCGCTTTGAAATGACGAGACCCGCATAGAAGAACTCGTTTATAGCTTGCTGCTGTGTCTGCAACCTCGTGCCTTGCCAGCGATCATTTACCTGCTAACTATTAACCCAATGTCCACCACACCCACACTCGACCAACTCAAACGCGGCCTGCAAATCGCTGAACAAATCGCAGCACTCGAAGCTGAGATGAAGACCATCTTTGTAAATCCAGCCGCTCCAATTGCAAAATCGGCGGCAGTGAGAGGAAAATCTTTCAAGAGGTCGCCGGAGACCATCGCTAAGATGAAGGCATCTCAGCAGGCACGTTGGGCAAAAGTCAAAGCTCCTGCTCCTGCAAAGGCTGAAGCACCCGCGAAGAAGAAAGGTGGGATGTCACCAGAAGGACGTGCTCGTGTTGCAGCAGCTCAAAAGGCTCGTTGGGCCAAGATCAAAGGAAAGAAGCCAGCAGCAGCCCCTAAAGCCCCTGCAAAGGCCAAAGCCGCACCGAAGAAGGCTGAGGCTCCCGTGAAGAAGAAGCGCAAGCCGATGTCCCCTGAAGCCAAGGCCAAGATTGGTGAGGCTATGAAAGCTCGTTGGGCTGCTGCGAAGGCTGGCAAAGGTCCAGCTCCTACTGCTTCAAAGAAGAAGTAGCATTTCAAACCATGAAAACGACACTGCTTCTTTCGACGGTAATTGGATTGCTTCTCGGTATGGCCAGTTGCGCCACGAAACAGGGATTAAAAACTGACGCCGTTTCAAGTCCCGGTAGCGCAGAAAGCCAAACTCAATCGAAGAATCTCTCAGGTGTTGCGAAAATTGGCGTGCCGCTCTGAACTTCGACTGCTGCAAAAGCTGAAGGTCACGATTCCGTTTTACTTAGAATAGATGACACGAATATCCACCGCAGGAGTGTCTTCCTCCTTTTGTGCGTGGATTCTGAACCCGTCACTCATCTTTTCGATCGTCAAACCGCCGGAGAGGTTGAGTGTGGGCTTCATCGACCAATCATGGGTGTGCAGCGTATTCGCCAAATTCGGCGCTTTGTCGATGAGTGAAGCCACCCGTCTCCGCTCCTCTTTGCCTCCAGCCCTTCTCGGTTGAATGATCACCGAGTCAGCGGTGGTTTTCCATTCTGACGCATCTGCGGCCAATACCCAGGTCCCAGCCGCAGTCTTTGCAAACTGATTCGATTCATCTGGGTTTGGTGAAAGCGTCATCTTCGTCGCGTTTTCCGGGGCAAGCATTGCTGCAATGTAGAAGATGATTTGAAAGATCGTGGGTATGGCGTGCATGGGAATCATCCTTAAATCGCCGAAGAGAGGCTCACTGGTCGTGCCCGATCCATTTGAGCGGTGAGTGAAAAATACACGCGCGTTGGTAGGACGACTCGAATTGGAGTCTGAACCATGAAAAAGACGAAGCCAGTTTTCACTGCCGATAATCGGCCCAAAGACAAAATCAAAACCCCGGGAATGGTGGAAGAGAAGCACCCAAAGACCCAATCGCTACCTCCGCACGAATCTGCTACTCCGCGAGCGATTGAGGATGCTGAAACGGAGGAGCCACAGCTCGACCAGAAGGAACTTGAGCGACGGCGCTCTGAAACAAAATAGCGTGCGGCCAAGAAGGACCCTCCAGCGATGAATCAGTAGAACCAAATCACCAACTCAAGAGTAAGCGACTGCTGAGGCGCCTCTAGCGGATTGGGTCATAGATGTCAGAGCATAGGCGCCTATGACATCTACGAATGCGAAGGCAGAACTTCTG
>JAYWAR010000315.1:0-4228 GCA_043782285.1 Akkermansiaceae bacterium
CGACCCCGAGCACCCGCGCCTCGAAACCATCCCCGACTACGCCGCCGGCACCTCCGCCATCCTCGCCACGCGCGACATCTCCTTTCCCACCGAGAGCGATCTCGAAGTCCGCGAGAGCGTGACTTTCACCGGCTTCAGCGCCACCGGCATGCGCTCCTCGCTGCAAGCCGTCGAAGCCGCCAACCGCAACCGCTGGCTGCTCCAGACCATGACCCGCGAACTGCCCTCCGTGGACTTGCGCGAGGCGCAAATCGAAAACGTGGACGACCCGCAGGCTCCGCTGCTCCTGAAACTTCGCTACCTCGTGCCGCGCCGTTTCCAGACCGCCGGCGGCCAGCTCATCGGCCAGCTCCCCACGGTCTGGGAGCGCTGGTTCCTCACCGGCGATCCCGTGGAGCAGCGCCAGACCCCGTTCAAAGTCTGGATCCCATCGAGCCTCGAAAGCCACGTCACCCTCACCCCGCCGCCCGGCTGGCAGGCGGCTCCGGCTAGGGAAAGCAAGCTCGACCGCCCCTTCTGCACCGGCACCGCCAGCAGCCAGCTCGCAGCCCGCAAGCTCTACCTCGACACCCTCGTCACCCAGCGCTCCGGCCAGTTCCCCGCCGGCGAATACCGCGCCTACCTCGACGCCACCGCCACCGCCCTCGGCCTCGTCGAGCAGGGCCTCGTCCTCAAAAAAGACGGGAAATAAACCTGTGTTTCCCCCTTCCCGTCCTCGTGCCGAAACTCTGTTTCGGCACGCGCTGAGGAGGGGAACTCCGTGCCCCACGGAGGGGGCGTCGGCGGGTGGGGCGCACCGGCTCCCGCCCGCCGACACCCCGCCCGCGCGAAACGGAGTTTCGCCCGTCAGGGCATTCCGAAACAGAGTTTCGGAACGAGGGGCTTAAACTGTGATCGGCTTCGTAACAAGGCTGGGAATACCCTTGCAGCGAGGGAGGCAGTGATTATTTTTCTTCGGTGAAACTTAGCGAAGCCTTTGAGCGCGTAGTCATAATCAATCTCCCCTTCAAGCAAGACCGGCGGCAGCGGTTGGAAAAGCATTTGGAAGATTGTCAGATTGTTGACCCAAAAGCGGTGCGGTGGGAGCGCGCTATTTGTGGAGACTGGACACCGCCGCCGACTTGGTGGGGCGCAGGGTATGGAGCATGGGGCTGCCTGATGACTCATTTGCGAATCGGGCAAGACGCGGTGCATGACGATCTCGCTTCCTATTGTGTCCTAGAAGACGACGTCGTGTTTCATCCCAGGGCTCCTGAGATGCTGAGCGCCTTTATGCAGGAAGTCCCGCAGGATTGGGGGCAGGTCTATCTGGGAGGCCAGTTCTTGCACCGGGAACCGGAACGCATCAGCCCGTGGGTGCTGCGGCCTTACAATGTCAACCGCACCCACGCTTTTGCGCTCTCAAAGGCGACCATCCCCCGATATTTGCAGCACATCATGCACGCGCCGGATTATTTTAACGTGCAAATCGATGACAAAGGAACAACCGCGCTCAATCACAATGGCTTTCATATCGACCATCAGCTCGGGCGGGCGCACGAACGCGGGGATTGGAAGACCTATGCTCCAGCGTGGTGGCTGGCCGGGCAGGAGGCGGGAGGTTCAAACATTTCCGGCCACAATAACCCGCGGCTTTGGTGGCATTGGCGGGAGCGTGGGCACCATCTGCCCTTTTACTTTTTGCCGCCGGACTCGACCGATCCGCAGCGCGCCTTCTTCCGCCGTTACCTTCATCCGGGCAATAACACTCTGGGAAATACCATGATCGATGTCGGCTTGGACAAGGAACTGAATGACGAAGACCTTACCAGCTGGTTGAAGATGATCGCTGGAGAGGCTATCGAGCTATGGAAACTGCCTTGCTTTGAAGTGCCGGCGAAGCAACCCGATCTTTCCACTCGCGTGCAAAAACTGTGGGCTCCCGGGCTTCAAGAAGCGGAGGAAAACTCAATTTCAAGGATGGCAGATTATCCTTTCAGCGGATTCTGCGGGGAAGTTCCTCACGGATTCCGAGAGGCAGCAGTTAGCGACAGAACAAATAGCTCCTGTCCTATTCTTCCCCATTAGGCGCAATCCGGAATTCATTTCGTCGCAAACATACCGTCGTATTCCGACAACACACGTTCCGCTTCAGCGATAGCTCGATTCGGGCCACTCTGATTAGCAGCCTTGGGAGCTAACGCGCGCAGCGTCCGCAAATCCCTACGGAGAGTGTCAGCAATTTCATTGAGTTGTGGGCGAAAACCAGTTTTCGAGTTTTCAAATGTCATCTGTTGTTTGCCGGCCTTTAAGTCATTTATATCTATCCTAAGATGATGAGTAAATGAAACCACTCTTAAATGGGCTCTCATTAAATCGGAGAGGCCGTCTTTTTCCTTCTGAGAGGCTTGTGGTTTGGGACCAAAGGTTGATGGTATTTGCAGGGGCATTGCACCGTCAAGGGTCAGACGATAAGGCTGCAAATCATCAACAAATCCCATCACTTGGACGGCTAGACAAAAAGTTAGTAAAGTAAATGCTTTCATGGATTAGAAGGAGTTGAGGGGCTGCCTGTGAACTCGGATCCGCTGGCCGGTGCAAATCCCCCATATGGTCCATTAGAAGGTTGAAAATAGACGCCGCCGATCCAGTGCCATTCGAGCTTTCCTAAAGTTTTCCAACTATTATTGTCAGACTTGATCTGAAGATAATCCGCAGCTTTTAAATCCGCCCTAACAGATCCTACTCTGGATTGGGTTGAAGCGCCAACCGATCTCCCCGGGGAATCGTTACACTTAAACGTAATAATTCCTGTGGTGGAGTCGTAGCTGTCATCTTCTATTTTTTCAAGCTCTGGCGGTTTATCTTCACCTATTAGCTGATCTGTAGAATCTAGCGGTGCATTGTCGTTCGGGAGATACAACCATCCGGAGTGTCCATTAACCCATTGGACAATTTGAACTTTGAAATTAGGAGGAATGCTATCGGGCTTTGGAGTTAGTTTTATTTTTGCGGTTACATCCACGATAACGGCCAAGCGAGAATGATTCTTATTTTCTTCATCGGCCAAATACTCCGTCGTTCCACCGGCAGTTGTGAGGCTCTCAAATTCTGCTTTGATAACGTCAACGCTAGCCGAAGCTCCGTTTGAAAGGTTCCCTGTAGCACTAAAAGTGACCGTCTTGCCGCAGTCGTCGTCCTTTGCTGTATAGGTAAGAATCAGCGGTGCTTGCGCCGTTTGTGTTGAATTGTCAGGAAATACCAAAGTTATCGTTTCGAACAAATGCACACTGCTGACGTAGATTTGGGCCGTGCCTCCGCAAAGGATATGTTCCGGAGAGGCACTGATTTGCAAACTAGTCATGGAACCAGAACTGGAACCCGAACTAAATGACGACCCACCGCCGGAGCCTCCGCCGGAGCCTCCGCCGGAGCCGGAGCCCCCGCCGGAACCGGAGCCCCCGCCGGAGTTTGTGCCTGAACTGCTGCCGTAGCTGCCGCCGGAATTGGGGGCAAGCCTGATGATTGAATGGATGTGTTTCATAGTTTCGTTTTGTTTTGGGTCTTAGCACCGGGCCGAAGGCCATGCTGGCGGTGGAGTTGTCCCACCAGCAGGCGCGGTAGTCGCGCCACTCGGCCTGGCCGGGTGTTTTCACCGGGCGGGTGTCGTTGTAGGGGGAGGCGGTGTCGGTGGCGAGGAAGGTGAACCCGGCGGCGCCCTAGACCTGGCTTTCGAGCCAGACGCCGTCGTGCTCGTAGAGGGTGAAGTCGAGCTGGACGTTGTTTTGCGCCACGGGCCCCTGGCTCAGGACCGGCGGGGCGGGGTGCGTGACGGCGGCGGCTCCGATGACGCCGAGGTTCTGGCCGATGGTGTCGGTGTAGCCTTCGGCGGTTTTCCAACGGCCAATTTCCTCGAAAAGCCACGTCAGCATGCCGAAATAGGCCGTGCCTGCGGGCGGGGTGAGCACGGCGGGCGCGGGCGGGGCGGTATTGGTGGTGGCGTCGCTCGTGCCGGTGGCGAGGAGATTGCGCCAGGAGGTGGCGGCGGGAGCATCCTGCCGGCGGGCGGGCAGGTAGCTCTGCCAGGCCCAGATGAGCTAGGCGAGAGTGAGCTGGAGCTTCGCCTGCCGCGCGGCGCTGATGTCGAGCGTGGTGTAGTAGGCGGCGATCTTTGACTGGAGGTTGGTGAGAAAGGTGAGCTGGTCGCCTTCGCGGTTGGGGAAGTAGGGTTGATTAGCCATCTGTGGTT
>JAYWAR010000316.1:0-4227 GCA_043782285.1 Akkermansiaceae bacterium
CCGTTTACCCCCGTGTGAATCATGGGTCGTCGAGTTAGTCGTCACGGTGGCTGCTAGCCTGACGCTGGAATTACGCGTCAGCTCCACCGCAGAGCAGAAGCTGACCTTTGCAACTTGCCTGCATACTTACTTTCAAATCAGTGCGATTGATGCGATTGAGGTTCGCGGTTTATCCGGCGTGAGTTATTTCGATCAATTGAGCCACACCACCCTCACTGAGTCAGCGGACACGCTCAAGATTGCGGCGGAAATCGACCGAATTTACAGCGACAGCCCCGCTGCACTTGAGATTGTAGATCCCGGCTACGGCCGCAAACTCCGGCTCGAAACCCAAGGTTCAAACTCCACGGTCGTTTGGAATCCGTGGCTCGAAAAATCCAAACGGCTGAAAGACTTCGGCGATGACGAATATTTGCAGATGGTTTGCGTCGAGTCCGGAAATCTTGCGACTCAGCAAATCATTCTCCCGCCCGGCGGTTGCGCGGTGCTTCGCTTGGAATTAAGCAGCGTTGCCCTCAACTGAGACCCTTTGGTAAAAAGGGACTCTATTTTTATTCCGAGTCCATCATTGAATGTCAGCTAAAGCCACGTGGAAAGTCAGTGCCGCCGTAATGGCAAGCCGAGTTCTCGGACTTGTCCGGGAAGTGATGTTTACCACCCTCTTTGGGGCCGGGGCAGCCTTGGATTGTTTTCAACTGGCGTTTCGGGTGCCGAATCTGCTGCGAGATTTGTTCGCCGAAGGGGCGCTGTCGCAAGCATTTGTCACGACATTTGCCAAAAAGTTGCATGCTGAGGGCGAGGAATCCGCTTGGGCGTTGGCGAACAAAATGATGACGCTGGCTGCCGTTTTCATGAGTTTGGTGACGCTGGCTGGGGTACTTGCGGCGCCGTGGATCGTCGAGCTGCTCACCTCGCTGGCCCGCAACGACAACAGCCACCGGATTTACAGCCCCGAGAATCTGGCACTCACCGTGACCATGGTCCGAGTGATGTATCCATTCATCTTGCTGGTATCGCTTGCAGCCTTGGTGATGGGAATGCTCAACGCCAAAAATGTGTTCGGAATGCCGGCGCTCTCGTCGTGTTTTTTCAATCTCGGCTCAATGATCGGCGGCGCGGCCTTCGGTTATTGGATCGATCCAACATGGGGACCACGCAGCTTGATCGGATTTTCGATCGGGGTGGTGATCGGCGGGCTCGCTCAACTGCTTTGTCAATTCCCGGCTTTGCGGCGGGCGGGCTATCAGTTCGCCGCAGATTTCCAGTGGCGAGATCCCGGGGTTCGGCAAATTTTACGGCTGATGGGGCCGGCGGTGATTTCCTCCTCGGTGGTGCAGATCAATGTGGTGGTCAACTCGATGTTCGCGGTGCATGTGGGAGCCGGGGCGGTGAGCTGGCTCAACTGCGCGTTTCGCCTGATGCAGCTCCCGATCGGCATCTTCGGGGTGGCGGTGGCAACGGTAACCTTACCGGCACTCTCACGCGCGGCCATCGGAGGGATTTCTGCCGATTTTTGCCCGACGCTGGCCAAGGGATTGCGGCTGGTCGCCTTTTTGGTGATCCCCTCGACGATCGGTCTTGCGGTGTTAGCAGAGCCGATCATCAGCGTGATTTACGAGCATGGCCATTTCACCTCGCAACAACGGCTGGAAACCGCGCTGGCACTGCGTGCTTATGGCTATGGCTTGGTCTTCTATGCGGCACTCAAAGTCCTGCAACCGGCATTCTACGCCATCGATAAGCGCTGGTTCCCGATGCTCGTGAGTTTTTTCGCGCTCGGCTTAAACTTGAGTTTTAATTACCTTTTTGTTTACGTCTTCGGCTGGGGTCACGAGTCCTTAGCTCTAACTACCAGCATTTCGGCGGCGATGAATTTCTTGCTGCTATTCCTCGCGATGCGCAAATTTGCGGGTGACCTTGGGAGCCGTGCGCTGCTGGTGTTGCTGTCCAAGTTGACGCTGGCGGGAGCGGCGATGGCGTGTGTTTGCATGCTGGCAAACCGCCTGCTGTTCAACGATCTGGCACATACCAAGCTGTTGCTGAAAATGATCTACCTCGGGGCGACCATCGGGCTAGCTTCTGGGGTTTTCTTGGCCGTCGCTAAACTGTTGCGAGTGGCCGAGGCCGAGGACGCGCAGCAAGTGTTTTTACGGAAAATTCGCGGCTAAGAATCGGCCAGGACTTGGCCGCGCTTGAAGCCTGATACGACAAACCCTCGGTGCCACGAATTTCGTGAGACCGAGGGCTTGTGAGCTTTTGGCGATTACGGCGCGTCCTCTGCGGCAGCGGACGAGTCCTCCGTGCCTTCAAGGGCAGATTCGCTGTCAGACGGCGAGTCCTCACCATCCGGAATCACCCGGGAAATATCCTGAAGTTTTTCTGCGCCCTTGAGGGTGAGGAGTTTGACGCCTTGGGCATTACGCCCGGTGGCGCGGACCTCGGCAGCGCGGATGCGGATACTTTGGCCGCTGGAAGTCATCAGCATCAGTTCGTCGTCCTCGGTGACGGTCACCGCTCCGACCACCGGTCCGGTTTTGTCGGTAACCTTCATCGTGATGACTCCCTTACCGCCCCGCGATTGTTTACGGTATTCTTCAAAACTAGTACGCTTGCCGATGCCATTTTCGGCGGCAACCAATAGGGTGCAGCCTTCGGTGACGAGTGCGAGCCCGATGACAAAATCCGATTCACTGGGACGAATTCCCATCACTCCGGCGGTGCCGCGGCCGAGCGCACGGGTGTCGTCTTCGTGGAAACGCAGGCTCATCCCTTCGTGGGTGACGAGAATGATTTCATCGCCGCCGGATGTGAGCCGGACACCGATCAGTTCGTTATTTTCCTCAAGGTTAATGGCGATGATGCCGTCTTTGCGGTAGTTGCGGAAATCGTGAACCGCCGTTTTTTTCACCTTGCCACTGCGAGTGGCGAAGAACACGAAGCCCGCCTCCTCGCGGAAGGTGATGTCGTTGCCATTCTCGTCCACAGCCCGTTCGAGCCGGAGCAGCGCCGCAATTTTTTCGTCTGGCTTGAGGTTGAGAACATTCTGGATGCTGCGACCCATCGCGGTGCGCGAGCCTTCCGGGAGTTCATAAACTCGCTCGACGTACATCCGCCCGGTGTTGGTGAAGAACAACAAGTAGTCGTGAGCTTGAACGCTGAAAAGATGCTCGATGAAATCGGCCGCCTCGTCCTTCTTGCTGCCGCGCGTCTCCATGCCCTTGAGCCCTTTTCCGCCACGGCCTTGAACCCGGTATTCACTAGAAAGGGTGCGCTTGATGTAGCCGCGATGGGAAAGGGTGACGATCATCGCGTCATTGGCAATCAGGTCTTCGATCGCGACCTCACCCACTTCGGCGACGATGTTGCATTTCCGTGGAGTGGCGAACTTGTCTTTGATCACCCGGAGCTCGTCCTTGATGATGATCAGCACGCGTTCCTCACGAGCGAGGATGTCCATCAGGTCGAGGATGTCGGCGAGTACCGCGTCGTATTCTCCCTTAACCTTGTCACGCTCCATCCCCGTGAGCTGGTAGAGGCGAAGTTCCAAGATCGCGTTGACTTGGCGCTCGCTGAAGAAATAGGTGTCACCCGAAATCGTCGGTTGCGAGCGGATCAAGATCCCAAGCGCTTCGGCGGTGGCAAGCGGGAAGCTGTAAGCGGCAAGGCGCTCACGCGCTTCATCCCGGTTTTTCGAGGAACGGATGATTTTGATGAAATCATCCAAGTGGCCGAGCGCGAGCAGGAACGCTTCGAGTAACTCCGCACGTTCTTCCGCTTTGCCTAAAAGATAGCGAGTGCGGCGGATCACGACCTCACGGCGGTGCTCGATATAAGCGTCGATCGCTTCTTTGAGCGAAAGTTGCTTTGGCCGGTTCTTGTGAATCGCCAACATGTTGACCGAGAACGAGGTCTCCATGGAGGTCAATTTGAACAGCTGGGCCATCACCACCTGTGGCCGGGCGTCACGCTTGAGCTCGATTTCGATGCAGGTGTCCTCGGCGGAAAGGTCGCGCATCCCGGAGATTCCGGTGAGGACCTTTTCGTTGACCAACTCGGCGATGCGTTCCTGCAAGGTCGCGCGGTTCACGCCGTATGGCACGCCGCGGATGATGATCATCGCACGGCCATTGGCATTTTCCTCAATTTCCATTTTCCCGCGCATCCGCATCGAGCCGCGCCCGGTGCGGAAGTATTCTTCAATCCCGCGGATGCCACGAATTTCACAGG
>JAYWAR010000317.1:0-4224 GCA_043782285.1 Akkermansiaceae bacterium
GTATTCGGCATCGGCGGGATTGGTGATGGGGAGGTCGGGCATGGCTCAGGAAGGATGGGCGACGATCAACCAGGTGACGAGTTCCATGTCATCTGCGGATGATGGGGTTTCGCTGGCCTTCGGGAGCAAGCCGTCGCGGCCGGAGAACAAAGAGGCGGTGGCACGGCGGGCGAAGGTGCGCTTGATGGATTCGAGGGCGGCGTCGAGGAGTTTCGTTTCGTGGGTCATGTCCTCGCCGTTTTTCGTCCGGGTGTCGAAGGCATCGCAAAGCTTGGCCAAGGCGTTGGGATGACCGGCAGCGAGCGCCCGGAAAAGTTCCAGGCACTGCTTGGGCTGCATGAAAGTGAGGCGGACGTTTCCGTCATCGAGCACATAGACCAGATAATGGGGCGCGAGTGGATTGACCTCGGTGGGCTTCTTGTCATCGCGCTGGCGCAGGCAGAAAAGCGCACCGGGCTGGGAAGCGGGCAGTTCCGGATCGGGCGGGACGACGGCGAAGAGGCCGAGTTCGGCAGATTCGAGCAACTCGCGGTTATTTTCGAGAAACTTGAGCAGATCGAGCCGGAAGTCAGTGAGGGAGAAATCCGCCAGCGAGATCATTTCGTCGTCCAGATCCTCAAGGTCGAGGATTTCATTCTGGAGACGCTTGAGCTGCTTGTTGCGGTAGTGGAGATCCGTCTTGATGAGGTCTTCGATTTGGTCGGATGCCAGCAGGTTGTCCTCTCCGGAGGCGGTGAGATCGA
Source organism: Akkermansiaceae bacterium (assembly GCA_043782285.1). Taxonomy (GTDB): domain Bacteria; phylum Verrucomicrobiota; class Verrucomicrobiia; order Verrucomicrobiales; family Akkermansiaceae; genus Luteolibacter. The sequence goes on from JAYWAR010000317.1 coordinate 744, forward strand.
CCAGTGCCATGCGGTCCTCCACGCGGTTCTTCACATTCAGATAGGCGTCGAGGTCCTTGGTGGGCCAGAAATTGACGAGCGAGACGGTGTAGTTCTTCGAGCCGATCCGGTCGATGCGGCCGAAGCGCTGGATGATGCGGACCGGGTTCCAGTGGATGTCGTAATTGATCAGGAGATCGGCGTCCTGGAGGTTTTGCCCTTCCGAGATGCAGTCGGTGGCGATGAGTAGATCGATTTCCTTGTCCTGCGGAAGCTGCGGCTGCTTGTCGCGATTCTTCGAGATGGGCGAGAAATTGGTGAGGATCTGCTCGAAGTCGTTTTTGCCAAGCGACGTCTGATACTTGCCGCCGCCGCAGATGAGCGCGGTGTGGATGCCGAGTGTTTCCCGGCAAAAAGGAGCGAGGTTTTCGTAAAGGTAGCGCGCCGTGTCGGCAAAGGCGGTGAAGATGATGACCTTGCGAACCGGGTTTCCCTCCTTGTTCACCGCAGGCTCGCCAACTTTCAGCGAAACAATTTCCCGCACGCGGGCGAGCTTCGCATCGCGGGCGGGAACGACTGGCTTCGAGTGATCCAAGAGGTTCTGCAACTGAGCGCGGTCCTGACGAACGGCGAGCAGCCAATCCGGGAGATTGAGGTGGCTGAGGTTGATCTTGTGCTTCCCGCCGATTTCGAGGTCTTCCGGATCGAGATCGAGATCGTCGAAGTCATCCTCGGCGAGGTTTGCGAAGTCGAGATGAGGATTGGAATCCCTCGCCTCCTCGAAGGCTTTGATCTTGTCCTCCAACCGGGCGATTTTCTCGATGGTCCGTGACAGAGTGAGACGGAAGGAATCGATGGAGCTTTCGAGGCGCTTGAGGAAATTGATCTTCATCATCGCGATGAGGATGCGTTCCCGGCCCGACTGGTTGAAATTACCGATCTTCTGTTCGTATTGTGCCCTGATTTCCGGGGGCAGGTTCTCCTTCAGCTTGGTGCTGGGGTGCTAGAGGCTGAGGGTGAGTTCACCGATCCGCTTGTCCAGTTCTTCAAAGGAGAGGAAATCGTTCTTCAGATCGATGTGGGGATATTCGGCGAGCGGCTTGGTTCGCTTGGGAAAGCCGCCAAGCTTTTCCATTTCCTTCGAGTAGTAGCGTTTGATCTGTGAACGCGAGCGGGCGATGGTCAGACCGTCTAGCAGGTTGAAGAAATCGCTGCCCAACTCGTGGATGAGATCGCGGGCTTTGCGATCTTCGGCAGGTTTCTTTGTCCAGTTCGTGAACTTGGCCTGCGCCTTGCGGGTCGTTTCCTTGACGCTGGGGACGCCGAGCTTTTCCTTGAACGCCGCGTCATAGGCCGGGGTTTCCGAACGCGCCACATCCCCGCCGGCGATGAATGAGATCTGGTTCCGCAGGTCGGAAATCTGATTGTTGACCGGCGTGGCGGAGAGCAGGAGGACTTTGGTCTTCTGCCCGGACTGGATCACTTCTTCCAACAGGCGCTCGTAACGGGTCCGCCGGGGAGTGCCGTCATCCTTGGGCTTTCCGACGGCGTTGTTGCGGAAGTTGTGGGACTCGTCGATGACCACGAGGCTGTAATTGTCCCAGTTAAAGTTGCCGAGATCGTGATCGCCGCTGAGTCCGGAGGTGCGGGATAGATCCGTGTGGGACAGCACGTCGAAGCCGAAGCCGTCTTCGAGGAGCGGATTGAGGCGGCTGTTGGAGCGGAAGACACTCCAGTTCTGCCGCAGTTTTTTAGGGCACAACACCAGCACCCGCTCGTTCCTGAGTTCGAAGTATTTGATGACGGCCAGCGCCTCGAAGGTTTTACCAAGTCCCACGCTGTCGGCGAGGATGCAACCGTTGTAGTCGCGGAGTTTGTTGATCACCCCCTTCACCCCGTCCTTCTGGAACGAGTAGAGCATCTTCCAGACGCCCGATTCGAGGAGACTGCTTTTCTTGAGGCTTTCATCGACTTCCTCCGCACCGTCCAGCTCTTCCTTGAACAGGTGGTAGAGAGTGAGGAAATAGATGAACTCGGGGGAGTTTGGCGCAGAAAGGCGATTGAGGTAGGTCAACACCTCCTCCTTGACGTCCTTCGTCAGGCTTTCGTCCTGCCAGACCTCGTCGAACCACGCCTTTAGATCGTTGCAGTCGTTTTTTGAATCGACCACGAGGTTCAGCTCAATGTTGCTGTTGTGCCCAAGGCCCAGGCCGGGAACCGTGAAATTGGAGCTGCCTAGGATGGCGCTAGAAGCGTTGCCGTTTTGAATGTGATACGCTTTTCCATGAAGGAAGTTCGACTGACGAATGGACCGAATTTCGACCATCCGCTCCATCCATGCGGCGCAGGCCTTTGCCACTGTGCTCTGGACGAGAGTCTTGGCAATGGTGACTCCGCTCTCGGTCAGCTTGAAACTGGCCTTCTGTTTCCCGCCCTTGTCGATACCAGCAATGAACGATGGCTCTCCGAAGAGGAACCGCAGTTCTTGGGCGCTCTCGAGCTGGCCAGCAAGCGCCTGATAGGCATGGACGGTGAAGTAGGCGGAGACGAAGGAAAGGGAGCTTTCGCATTGAATCTCCCCTTTTAGAAAATCGCCGACGGTTCCCCGCTTTTCCCGGTTGTCTCGAAGGGCGGATTGGATCGTTGGAGTTTGCGGGGTCATCGATTAAATGCGTGATGCGGGTGCGAGGCGAGAGTGGAGATCAAATGCTGTTTTGACCCACTGAATAATCGAGGGAGTTTGCCAACCCGCCCACCGAAGAAGAACTTGCCGGAAAAACTGAGACTTCCCAAAACTTTTGAAAGCGCTCTCCCAAGGAACAGCGGATGTCGAAACGTTGTATGTAGCCGTGTCCTTTTAGGTTGAACCACGCCAAGGAAAACTATTTCACCTGCGTGACGCCGTCGGGAAGCTTGATGACGGACTTGATAGAACCATCGGCCTGCTTGTCGTGGCGGACGTGGATGGTCCCCTTCGGCGTAGGATAAGTTCCTTCCGCCCACGCGAGGTGGCCGAGGTTTGGGGAAATTCTAACTTGCGCAAAACCCGGTGCGACGGGAGTGACGCCGAGGACGTTTTTACTCAACCATGCCGTCGGTCCACCGGCCCAGCCATGGCAGAAGCTGTGGCGGAAACCGATATAACAGTAAGCGCCGAAGTCGCCGTGGAGATCCTTCTTGCCGGGGGCGACGAGTTGGTCGATGGGGCCAGCCTCCTTGGTCCACGCGAGATCGAAGTCTTCCCAGAAGGTGGTGGCCCCTTGGTCTAACATGCCGCCCCAGTAACGGCTAATGAAGTCGAGTCCGGTGTCGATGTCGTTGGATTTTGCGAGGGCGTTGAGGACATAGAAACCGTAAAACGTGCTGAGGTCGGCAGGGCCGTCTTTCTTGAGGACGTTGTTGGAAACATCGGCAGGATCGCGGAATCCGGCGATGGAGAGCAACGCGGCGGGCGACTTGCGACCACTGGATTCGGGGACGTGTTTGCGGAGCAGCTTGGCGG
>JAYWAR010000318.1:0-4222 GCA_043782285.1 Akkermansiaceae bacterium
GGTTAGAACCAAGGCTGGGCTCCCTGTAAACTGCCCGGTATGGTTCACTGGCTGGTCAACAGGTGCTGAATGGGCATTGGCTGCTGCAGCCAGTCCGAATCGTGAAAAACACCTTGTCGGGATCTTAATGGCAGCTCCGAGTGAACGTAGCCGTTATGGAATTTCAGAAAATGATTTGCTTGGACTGCCTGTGTTGGGACCTGATAGCTATGCTTTAGCGGATTTAGCCCCGGCTCTCCATGGCGTTAGGGTTGTGCAATTTGCTGGAGAGCTTGATGTGCTTGATGACACGTTATGGATTGAGTCATTGCATGCGGCCACGCCGCATCGGCTTGTAGTTATTCCCGGTCTTCCGCACGATATGGATGGTGCTGGAGAGCGTTTTCTTTCGGAGTTCGATATGGGGATTCAATGGACCTTAGATACGCCGCTACCAACCAGTAAGTGATCAGAATTCGGTGCTCAAAGCTTTATTCGACGCAGGGATAATGAGGTGGTCGATTAACCGAACATCGCCGTAGTGAACTGCGACTGCTAGGATACTCGGCTGTTCGAGATGAGTCACTGGCTGAAGATTTTCAGCATCGACGAGAGTTAGGTAATCAATCTGAGCCAGTGGCGATTTTTCAAGGACGAGGCGTGCCGCAGCGAGGATTTCAGCAGGAATCGTCAATTTTTCGGCAGCGAGCAATGCCTGACGAATGCATGCTGCATCCACACGTTGTGCTTGAGTAAGGCGGGTGTTGCGAGACGACATCGCGAGGCCATCGGGTTCGCGAGTCGTGGGACATGAGAGGATTTTTACCGGTAGGTCGAGGTCGCGAACCATCCGACGAATGATCGCAAATTGCTGGAAATCTTTTTGTCCGAAAATTGCAAAGTCACAGTGGGTAAGCAAGAAGAGTTTCAAGACGACGGTGCAGACGCCATCAAAATGACCCGGGCGACTGGCTCCACAGAGGCCTCGCGAGAGCTGGGTCTCGGTGACTGTCACCGAACGATCTGGAAAGTACATCGCGTCTCTAGTGGGATTGAAGACGAGATCGACACCTGCGGATTGGCAAGTGGCAAGATCACTTATAATTGGTTTTGGGTAGGCGGCGAGATCCGTGGCGCGGTCAAATTGGATAGGGTTGACGAAAATGGAAACGACCACGGTGCCTGTCGGACCGGCAATTTCCCGAGCGCGGTGCATTAGGGAAATATGCCCGGGGTGGAATGCTCCCATCGTCGGAACGAGGATGCAGGGGCGGGGGGATTGCTTGAGAATTTTTCTCAAGTCTGAGCCGGTGGTGATAACATTCATGAGAGTTAGCTTGTCGTTGTGAAGGCTTCAGCCAGAGCTGTTTTTCAACGTTTGGCTTTTGGTGTTTTGAGGAAGGCTTCGACTTCTCCGACCGAGCGGGTGTTAAAAATATCTTGGCGACTAAGCCAGCCCTTACGAGCGAGGCGAACCCCGAGACCGAGATGGTGAAGTCCCTGGGTCGAGTGGGCGTCGGGATTGATCGAGCAAAGCACGCCTTTGTCGCGAGCACGCTTCCACCACCGCCAATCCATGTCGAGGCGCTGTGGGCTACAATTTAACTCGATGATCGTACGAGTCTCGGCCGCGCAGTCGATGATCTTGGCGTGGTTGACGGCATAGGCTTGCCGCTTGAGCAGCAGCCGCCCACTGAGGTGACCGAGCATGGTGACGTGTTCATTTTCCATGGCACGGCAAATCCTGCGGGTCATTTCTTCTTCCGAGAGTGCGAATGAGCCGTGAATTGAGGCGACGCAATAATCCAGTTGAACGAGCAATTGATCCTCAAAGTCGAGTGTTCCATTTTTGTGGATATCGACTTCGGAACCGGCAAAGAGCCGGAAATTTTGGTAACTTCGATTGAGCTGAGAGATCGCTTGAATTTGTACGAGAAGCCTAGTTTCATCCAAGCCGTTTGCTTGAAATGAAGCTTTTGAGTGATCCGCAATACCCAAGTATTGAAGGCCGAGATCGATTGCCTCCGCCGCCATGGAGTCGAGAGTGTCGTGTCCATCAGAGGCGGTTGTATGATTATGAAATGTGCCACGAAGTTGCTCCAACTCAATCAAGCGTGGCAGAGTATGAGCAGTGGCGGCTTCGATCTCGCCACGGTTTTCTCGAAGCTCGGGTGGAATGAAATCAAGACCGAGTGTCCGGTAAATATCGGCTTCTTCTTGGACTTGAGGCACTGCGGCAATCGCGGCGGAATCAGTGGCAGTAAAGCCGTATTCATTGAGAGAAAGCCCTTGTTTGAGTGCCAGCGAGCGGATTGCGACGTTGTGCTCTTTGGAGCCCGAAAAGTATTGGAGTGCGAAGGGGAATTGGTCGTTAGAAACGGCCCGCAGATCACACTGGAGGCCGTTTTCTAACAGTACTGAAGTTTTGGTCTCGCCACAAACGAGGACCGATGTCACTTGCGGCAAACGAGTGAAATCTTTGCAGACTTGAGCCGGTTCTTGGGTGGCGACGAGAAAATCCAAATCGTGGACTGTTTCCTTCGCCCGGCGGAATGAACCCGCAACTGCGGCACGAGAGACTGCGGGATGGGTGCGTAAAAGTGTAAGTATTTCCTCGACCTGAGAGCTGATTCTACCGAGCAGAAAAGTGTCAGCGAAAGTTTTCCGCAGGCCAATCGCTTCGAGGATTTTACTTTGGGTTTTGGTGCCAAAGCCGGGAAGTCCTGCGATAGTGTTGGCCTCACAAGCGGCTTTAAGATCTGCCACCGAGCTAATGGTGAGTGTTTCATAGAGGGCTTTGACTTTTTTGGGACCGAGTCCTTGGATTTCAAATAACTCAAAAATTCCCGGCGGGAACTCGCCACGAAGTTTTTCGTAAAACTCCAATTTACCGGTGCTCGCGAGTTCGTGAAGTTTATCGCGCAGCGCCTCACCGATGCCTTTGATACCGGCAAGTTGGTTTTTTTCTGCAAGCTCGACGATTTCGCCTTCGAAGTTGCGTACCGTCTCCGCGCCTTGGCGATAGGCACGGATTTTGAAAGAGTTTTCATTTTTGAGTTCCAAGAAAAGGGCGATTTCCTCAAGAACTTCAGCTAGTTTTTCGCGAGTCATTGACATTAGGATAGAAGCAATACGCTCCATTTCAAATCTAAGATTGAGGAGAATACCGCAAGTGGGGTGAACCTCGCAAGCCAACCCTAAGCTTTGTTCGTAACAAGCTTTTGCAAAGCTGAATTAGAAGCGGCTTCTCGGGGGTAGAACTCATTTAGAGTCGAAGCAACAGCAGTCCACCGAACATCCCACAGGCAGATGTTTTATTTCGATTTTGGGAGTGTCAGTAATTTTGGGTAAATGATTTCCTGCGGATTGGTGTTAGTGATTGTTAGGCATGCGGTCTTCGAACTCGATGGCGAACTGGCTTAGAGCGCTGGGCCAGTTCGGGACGCTTAGAGTCGATTTGTAGCTGATATTTTTAAGACTCAGGTAGAACAACTTGAAGAGCGAATCGATGGGCCGCTCTCGGTAGCAGCTAGCAAGCCTCGGGTTCCTGATACCTTGCGAACGAGGCCGCAACGACTTTCAGCATGCGACCCACTCGCGCTGGAGCCTTGCTGAGAAAATTTCGTTCGAAGAGAGCAGACGCGTTGGTGCTAAATCTTCTGGGATGGGCTTGATGCGGGGGGGGGACTGGGTGGAAAAGAGGAATGTGTGATTCGGTATGGGGATCTGAAATGGATCGAATTCAGCACATTTCTGAAACTTCAGGTTCACGAACGAGTGCTACCCGCGATCAAAGTGAGTCGAAGCACGGCACGTCGACCCTAAAAAATGGACAATAAAGGCACGTCGGGAAATTATGCAGTGAGATCGCTTTCCTAACTCGTTGGAAATGATGGAGCCGCTGGTCGGAATTGAACCGACCGATTCTCCATTAAGCATCAATGAGTTGACTGGCGAGTTGTCACCGCATTCGTCACCCGATTTCCGGTTGCTCCTTCGAGTGGCTAAAAAGTGGCCTAAATTGAACGGATCGCTCAAGCTGGCGATTCTCGCGATTGTCGATTCAGCCTCATAACGAAAAGGGGCTATTTTGGAAAATATCGGAGAATTGTGCCCCCAAACGGCGGGTGCTGAGGTAGGCAAATGGGTCTTGGGTATCGGCTGGCAATCTGATCCCGTCGCTGGGGTGGTTGCGGATGCCCGCGATAGCGGGCACCGCTCCGCCCCGGCGGCGGCCCTCTTG
>JAYWAR010000319.1:0-4222 GCA_043782285.1 Akkermansiaceae bacterium
CACCGAAAGTAAAGCCGGAGGACTTGGACAAGAAATCGACGCGTCCGCCGAGAGTAAGGATGAAATCGTCTTGGACCGGGGCGAGTGGCAGTCCGGGGCTTTTGGAAACATTAGAATCGTAGGTGCCGGATAGCGAAGTCACCACGCTGAAGCCGTCGAGGATTTTCCCACCCAGCCCTGCAGCGGAGCTACCAGATACTCCGTCGGGTGCGCCGGGAAGCATCGAGAACCCGCTCGGGGCGGTGGGAACGATTACGGCGGCAGCATGCACACAGGGAGCGGGCATCAAGTAGATCAAACCTACCAACCCGAGCATTTTCCCACCTGCCACCGGCCCGATTTTGGTTCTATTTTTCATATGCCTGCGACCGACCAAAATTCTCAAAACCTGAATCTCATTGATGACTTTTCCATGTGCAATGGTGCGATAGCGTTCCCTAAATCTACCAGCAAGGTCATTTTCTGGCTACGGATCTTTTCCAGAAGCGAAGCCATTGCTTTCGAACCCGGAATCACTCCCATTCCGGTCATCTTGTCGGAACGCAATCTCAGACAAGGCATGCACCCGTGGGATGCCGATTTTACTTCCAGACTCCGTAACTGGCACAGTAAGTGTGTGCCAAGCCGTTCCAAGCCGTTCCATGCCTTTCCACAAGTCTTCCTCCCCCTTGGAGAAATCGCCACTGGCGGAACACAATTCTTTCGTGGTGTTTTCCACGATGTTGTTGTTGATCCTGTTGGCGGTGGCGTTTCCTGAAATGGCACCTCAAGCCTTGAAAGGAATTCTGTGGTCCGGGGCAGGGACGCTGATGATCATGCTGCCGCCCGAGGTGCGACTACCGCGGGCCTGGTTCCTACTTGGAGGTGGTTTCGTGGTTTGCTCCGCATTCGGATTTTTGCCACGAGAATGGTTTCACGTCTCGCCTTGGCGCCTCGATTTGGAAGCACTCGGACTTGATACCGACCGCCGCAGTTACGTTCAGCCCGAACTCGCCGCTGAGAATTGGGCAGGTTTCGCAGTGACAGCTTTTGTCGGACTATTCCTACTGGGCCACCGGGTTGACTCGCTCCTACAACATAGACTGGCGCTGGGCTTCGTGATTGGTACCGCCACTTGGACCGCCGCAGCCGTGATTTTGCACATCCCGGGCGGTTTGTTTGGATTTTTCCCCAATCGCAATCACACGGCTACGTTGCTTGCCATGTCCACCTTGGTCAGCTTGGGATGTTTCACCCAAGCTCTACGCCTGCGACAAGCGGGAAAAATCGTGCTCTCGTTGGTACCGCTCGGCCTTTTTCTGTGGGCAGTATTCACCATCTCGGAGAGCAGGGCCGGAGTTGTATTGGTTATCGGGGGGGTGGGTGCATGGATTTTTCTAGCCGGTTTCGGCCAGCTCCGTGGAAATGTCGGGAAAGCCCTCGTTCTGATCTTGATCGCGGCAAGCGGGATCTTTCTTATCGTCGATTCCAAAGTGAAAACCCGCCTCAATAAAACCCTTCAACACATTTCTCCCTCATCTGCCCCCGCCGACGGGTCGCGAATTGACTTTAACGAGAATCCCACCACCGGGCCGGATTCCGACATGGACGGGCGGATCGCGATATTTCGCGATACATGGAGCATGATCCGCCACGAAAACTGGACCGGAGTGGGACCGGGCCAGTTCGCAATGGTCTTTCCCCAATACCGCTACTTAACCACTGCCGCCAACCAGTCGCGATGCTTGCACCCGGAGAGCGATTGGTTGATGATGTTAGCGGAAACCGGCTGGCCAGCGGCGATGTGCCTCGTAGCTGGAGTGGCAGCGGCGTTCTCGACGGCAATTTATCAAGCTTGGCATGGCCGGGCGCGGCTCCTGCGGATGGGCTGCCTAGTGGCTGCGCTGGTGCTTTGCCTGCACGGAACATTCGACGTGCCGGGCCACCGCATCGGCTTCGCCTGGTCCGCCGTCTTTCTGTTAGCTATTTCGCTACGTCCCTCCGCAGGCCAAATTCTTCAGAACCGCCCGGATCCGCTCCGATCGTCCCAACTTTCCCGCTTCGCCTGGCGAGGCGTGGGCCTGATCCTTGTACTCGCGGGGGGCGGTTTCCTCCATGCCCAATGGACGAATAAACCGCGACTGCCTTCAGCTAAAGTTCTACACCTAATGCAGGAAACCAAGAAACTCTATGACATCGACCAAGCCGCCTATGACCTTGCGAAGTCCGAAGGCCTCGACTATCAACCGCAGACGGGCGAGGATCCGCTGGAAGTCGCCTTGGAACGGACCAATCGCGCTATCAACACTTCACCGCTTGATCCACATCCCCACTTCATACGAGGTGCACTCGCCCTGCATTTTGATGATAAATTCGAGATTGCTGCGCACGAATTCGCCATCCAGCGCCGCCTGGTGCCGACCTGGGTCAATCTTCCCTTGGACCAAGCGCGAGTTTGGATGAACCAAGACCCCCGAGAAACGCTCACCCTATGGACTGAAGCCATGCGGCGGGCCACCGCTGAGGAAGCCCGTTTCCCAAAAAGCCCGGTCAATACCACCTCCACTTATCAAAAGGTGATTCAAGCCGCCGGGGAAGACGAAACCCTTGCCGCCGCAGCCTTACACCTTGCAAGATCGAATCCTGCCCTGCTCGCACTGTGGGCACGCTCGGCTCCACCCGGACTGCTGGATCGTGAAATGTCCCGCCTCCTGCCTTCAATCGCTGATCCGGATGACCGAAAGTCACTGTTCCAGAATTGGCAGGCAAAGGGATCGAAGGAACTGGCAGATAGCTTTGCCAAGTCGCACCTAGACCTCGGACTTGTCCCCCGATAAGCGATAGGATTCACATGGCGATTCGCAAACGCCCAAGCATTTCAACGAACCTGAATCAGACAAATCGAGAACTCCTAATCCATCTGCGCCGCCGCCCCATCAATACAACAAATTCATAATCAACATCTTAAACACATTTCATCAATTTGAATTTTCTCTATTTGAAGGCTTGACCCACCGGAAACTCTCTCTGTAACTTTTCACCGTCATGAGAAAATTCACTTACGCACTATTACTCCTCGGCATCGTCCTCATTGTGCCTGCCCATGCGGCGCGTACAGGTCGTCCTCCCGCAGTTGTTTCCGCAGGCGGGTCGTCAGATCCTGTCAGTCCTTCATAGGCCAATCCCAACAAACCAATTATTTACCAAAGCACCTTGATTATGTCACAAGCAAAATCTTTCGCTTGCGCGGTCATTCCGCTATTCGCGCTAGCAGCGACAGCCTTCGGGTCCACCTACTTCACTGATTTTACCGGATACTCTACCGCAAATGATCTTGCAGGTCAGGGAGGATGGGTAGCCAATGATCCTACTGCAAACGTAACAGGCTTGCAAAATCTAGGAGGCGAATGGGGATCGCGCGCTGCGTATATCGGATACGCCACCCCGTCGATCAACAGCGTCTATGTTAGCCACGCGGCCTCTACCCCCTTGGTCGATACCGTGGGTAACGTCAATGGCAACTTTAGCGCACTGTTTCGGGTCATCGATAGTGACAGCAATGGAGGTTTAGATTCGTCAAATCGCGACACGTTTGGATTTCGGTTGGAAAATGCCGCTGGTGATAATCTTTTCAGTTTTTATCTCACTCCATTCGCGCAAAATTCAAGTCCAGAAACGAATAATGGGTTTCATACCTATGCTTGGTCGACAGGAAATAATACTCCTACCGTGGTCCTTCCCGGATTTGCCTCTGCCGAAGCAGGGGCACCATCCTATCTCTTCTCGGTTGGTTTTTCCCAAGGAGCGGGAACCAACGTTAATTTCACCGCAAGCGTGGGGAATCAAGTTTTTGGTGGTGTGATACCGAACTCTAACACGGAGGTAATCGCAAAGGTTGGTGCATTTATGAATGCTTACGACACTGCCGCCACAACTGGGTCGAATTATATGAACTTCGACAACGTAAGCTTGGTTCCCGAGCCATCGTCGGCGCTGCTTGGCCTGCTCGGTGCCTCGTTCGCACTCGGTCGTCGTCGCCGAGCGTAATCCTTATTCTGTTTTCTCCGACCGAAAAGCCGCTCCGCGAGCCGGAGCGGCTTTTTTGTGGAATGGAGGCTTCTTTTTAATTTCCAGACGACTCAACGCCGCGCTTGCACCAGTGCCTGTCGCAGCCGATCCAGCAGCTCACAGGTCTCGGGGCTGATGCGGTCGATCCAGAGCCGCACGCTTTCATCGTCCACCA
>JAYWAR010000320.1:0-4215 GCA_043782285.1 Akkermansiaceae bacterium
CAGCCTGCTCCGCCACAGCGACCGCCGCATCACCGAGATCGCCTTCGATGTCGGCTTCAACGACAGCAACTATTTCACCCGCCAGTTCACCAAAGTCACCGGGCTCTCGCCGAGGAATTATCGGTTGCGGCAGGGGGGAAACTGAGAGCTCACGGTCCGCAGCAAAGAAAGAGCCGGGAGCGGCGCGAATCCGAATTCGCATCCCGTCCCGGCCCGATCGGCGGCTGATTTAAAATCCACTCGTGAGAGGGAATCTGCACCCGGTGCCCCCCGGCACCGGTCCGCGGCTGAACACTACTTCGCCAAACGCCACTGAAATTGTGCGAGGTGGCGCGCATCCAAGCCCCCCGGTCTGGATGCGCGTCAATCTCAACCTTGTGCCGATTGTGCTGTGGTTATTCTGCTCTGCTTTCTCCCACGCACTGGCTTGTCGATAATTTTTCCTTTTCACCCTGCGGCTGCGGCCGAACGGGAAAAGGACAAGCTCACCCCACCCGAATTCGTCGTCCGGACCCATCATTCCCCCCGGATTTTCAGCGCCGGGATTTGGAATTTGGATGGGTGTGAAGCTCGTCATCTCTACCCCAATCGCACTTCACCAATCCCGATTTCCATATTATGTGAAGTTTTTTAAAATTTGACGGATTTTCAACTTTAAAAGGAAATCTGCAATCCGACGTGGGTCTGCGAGCCGTGATCGTCCAGACGCCAGCCATGATCCGCGCGTAGATCGGCGTGTTCCATTAGTTTCAGCCGCACTCCCACGCCAGCTCCTGCTAGAAAATCCGCGTTTGCGCCGCGGCTCTTCAGCCAAGCCTGGTCGTAAAAGCCCAAAACCCTGACCTGATAGCGATTGGCCCAAGTGAACTCAGGAGTGTAAAGTTCCAGACTGCTCTGGGAGCCGCCGTCGGCGAAATACTCGCGCTCCGCCACGCCGCGCACGGTTTGATAGCCACCGGCAGCGAATTGCTCGACGGGAAGGAGTCGCGAATCGGCGACTTGCGCGGCACCGCGCAAGGCCAGCCGCCAGTCGCCTACCGGCGACCACCAAGCTTGTCCAGACAGCCGTCCTATCAGATAGCTCGCATCCGCTTGAGGGTCATAGGCCGTGAAATCCGCATCGTCGTTTCCCGATCCTAGGCCACCGGGCGAACCCAGCCCGCTGGCCTCGACTGCGACTCCGCCGTTGTCCCAGTCGCGGCTGAAGGCATAGGTCACTTTGGCGTCCACCAGTCTCACCCCCCCGGGCGAGAATTGCGCGCCACCAAACAGCACGAACTGATCCGTCGCTTTAATTTCGAGGCCTGCGGCGATTCGCTGCCGCCATTTCCCGATGGCAGGCAACGAGAGCTTCTGAATGGCCGCGAGCGACCACGAAGTTCCGCGGTTTTCCACGGGCAGGCCGCTCAGATCCGACTTGGTCAGCACTTCGGCATACACCGCGTCGAGTTGCATTGTCTGATGAAGCCGCTGGAAGGGCATTTCCCAGCTCAACGCATGGGCTTGCAACGAGGAAACCGGTGCGCCGACCAAGGCTTGGTAGGCCAAGACATGTTCATTTTCAGTCATTCCCGCGACGCCGAGGATGAAACGATCGAGCCCCAACAAGGTCGGCCCGCTATTTTCGTAACCGAGGGTCACCCGCCATGGCTTTTTCTCCGCCAGCCCGATCAGCAAATCCGCAGTCGCCGGCTCCGTGCCTGGGGAAACAAACAACTGCGGGCGGCGGAAAACGCTGCGCCCGTACCACGCCATTTGCTCGTCGATCTCCGCCCGCCGTAATATCGCGCCGCTGCGGAGTCTCAAACCACGGACTAGGGCCTTGGGGTCGCCATATTTCGGCCGCGAAACCCCCACTTTGCCAATACGCCCGATTTCCACCACGAACCTGAGTCGCCCGGAGGACAAGTCTTGCTCCGGGACGTCGATTCCAGCCACCGGATACCCCTCGGTGTCGTAGTGCATCAAGATCGTATCCGCGATCGCCACCAGATCCCCCGTCGTCAAAGACTTGCCCCTCCAGGGCGCCAGCTTCCCCCCCAGCGTCTTGGGCGAAGGGAGGTATAAGTCCGACGCCGCACTCAAGCCCTGTCCCAGCGAGGTGAGTTCCCCGCCAAACCGCGTTTCCAAGCGGATTTCCTTAAGTTGATGACACAAAATCCCCCCCGCTCCCGCGCTGGGCTCCGACTTCCTAACCGGTGGCAACGATTCCACAGGTTTGGCCTCGGGGACACGCGGATCCACTCCGGGCAGGAATTGCGCATGGACCGCCGTGGTCAGGAAAATGATGGCGGACAATGGACGCATACGAATGGGGTGGTGGTTCTGGATAAATCGCTGGTATTTAGCTAGTTAAAACGATGCGATCAAGCAGAATGTGCATTCGGACCGCACTGGATTTGCAGATGCGAGCGGATTCAGGGTTTGGAGGAATTTCCACCGCGCATTCCGAAAAACGAAGACCGCTGGAGCAAAGACTTGCCGCTGGATTTCACCGGTCGATTTGCCATCCGCGCGGGTTGCGACGCTCCCCGGACGGCTTCGCCCGAGGTGCTGAGCGCCATGCTGGAACTGATGGTCTGCGGGCTGCGCGACGAATCCCTAGCGGCGTCGCTTGAAGCGCTTGTCGGCACGCTGTTGGTGAGCGTCTGCCCGCTGCTGACCATGGTGCCGTCCGGTCGCAACAAGGTCGGAATGCTCAAAGTTCCCTCGCTCACTGGCGGAACTACGTCTCCTTCGTCGGGAACCAGAACCACGCCGTGCGCGTCGTATGTCCCATCGAAAACTGCATTGCCGATGATGATTCCAGAAGATTCGTTGGTGATTCGCCCGCCACTTCCTACGGCCAAAAAAATTCGACCGTTAGCGGCGTCCATGCGTCCCTGATTGTTGATGTCGCGGCCCGCCGCCACTTCAATGCGACTGGCTCGGGCCTCGCCTAGGTTCAGGACAAATCCGAGTCCGCTGTTTTCCGTAAGCGTGCGGCCCCCGGAACCCGCCACGGAAATATCCCTGCCACCACCAATCAAAACCGCCTGCGAGGCTTGAATCCGGGCGGCATCGCCAATAATTACCCGCTCGCCGGCCAGCACCACATCGCCCCCGGTTGCGTCCACGCGCCCGTTCACGGTCAGATAGTTGAATCCATCCGATCCGCTCAAGTGATAGCCGTTGTCATCGGAGAAATCCGCCGCATCCGAGTTAAGGGTGGCGAGGGTCACGCCTTTCGCGATGATCGAGCCGTTGATTTCCAAATCCGCAGTGGGCGAGAAAAATGCGACGATCCCGTTCGAGGTCACCGCGCCGTCGAGCACATGGGTTCCGGTGCCGCCTAGGAAATTGACAACGCTTTTGCCGCCTACGAAGTGAAATACCAACTCGCTCCCCTTAGCGAGGGCGAGCTGATCCCAGTTTAACACCGTGTTCTTCGAAAGGGTGAAAACCGTGCGTGACCCGGTGGCGGTGGCTTCCGTGATCCACGTCGCGGTGCCCAGAGTGGTCAGCACAGGATCTGCCGCGTGAAGCGTAGTCGCCAAAATACTGACGACCGCGACTTGCAAGGAAGGTAAGGAAATTTTCATGAGCGCTTTGGAAAACAACTCCCAGAGTGTCTTGATAATTTTGAAATTACGGAAACGTTAGGCAAATTCAACACTAAATTCATAAAACAAGTTTCCCGCAGGCAGGAGTTCAGATCGGAATCCGCCGATTCCCCCCGGGATTGGCAAATTCCGATCTGGATCCGGCAGGGAGCTAGTAACACGGCGCTTCTTCGGGATGACGGTTGCCCCCCGGCAACCGCTCTCCATTCACAATCCGTTCACTACAGCTCAGCGGGAAAGGAATCCCGACAGACCGGTCCGCCCCCCGGCGGATCACGGCCTCTCGGTTTTGCAGCGAATATCCTCCAGAGACGCGGTCCGGGCTGAGAGTGTATTGAGGCCCCCCGGCCAAAATCTTCTCCATCCACCCGAGCGTATCGTTGTCTCCTGCGGGAGATCCGCCATTTTGAGACACTCCACACGACGCCTGAGTTCTCACCCGCGCTCCCCCCGGAGCATAGACTGAGACTCTTTCGGCGGTGTTCGTGAAGCTTGTCATCCCTACTCCAATCGCAATTGAAATTAAGGATTTCCAAAATTCTTTAAAAATTTATTCTTCAGACCGGTAGATGTCATTCGTCCCACTCCCGCCAACCCCCCAAATCCGACTCCA
>JAYWAR010000321.1:0-4214 GCA_043782285.1 Akkermansiaceae bacterium
TGGTCTTGGACGGACGCCGACAACCCCGGTGGGTCGGGGGAAGGTCGGCGCGCCGCCGCACTGGCAGCCGACTTTTACAGACGAATCTTTACACTACCCGCAAGTTGATTCAGTCATGACTTAATTTATAAATAATGACCTCTGGATGATGGCTCTTTATTTAAGTGAGACCTATGAAATTTGAACTTAGAAATGGATAAAATAAAAATATTAGACAAAGCGGATTTAGTGTTTCGTTATTTTATCGATTCTCTATAAGGAATTTATTTTACAATGTTGCCATTTGCCAAGTTTGCTCTCGCTGTTAATTTAGCGAATTTATTGATTTCTTCTCAGGCCATTGCTAAGGCAGATCCGCAAATTGAAGCTGCGGTGCGAGCCGTCTATCCAGCTTTGGTTCGCATTCATGTAGTCGCGGAAGAGGGCGGGGGAGGGCGGATGCAAAAAGGCCGAGCGAGTGGCTCAGGAATAATAATTTCGCCGGAAGGTTATATTTTAACCAATCATCACGTTGCTGGTCGTGCCACTCGGATCACCGTTCGTCTTGCTGACCGACAAGAGTTGCGGGCGACTCTTGTCGGTACTGATCCACTGGCCGACTTAGCAGTGCTCAAAATCGATAAGAAAGATCTACGTGACCCTAATGTAGTTTTGGCATCGGCTAAATTTGGTGACAGTTCGATTTTGGCGGTAGGTGACACTGTGTTAGCGATGGGCAGTCCGGCCGGGCTTTCACAATCGGTGACGCAAGGAATTGTGGCTAATACTGAAATGATCGCGCCGGGTGGCTCAATGTTGCTTGATGGTGAGTCGGTGGGAGAATTGGTTCGATGGATCGGTCATGATGCTGTTATTTTCCCGGGTAATTCTGGAGGGCCACTGGTTAATTTGAACGGTGAGATTATCGGTGTCAATGAGGTGGGGATTGGTAGTCTCGGCGGAGCGATTCCTTCGAATCTAGCTCGCAAGGTTTCCGCTGAGCTGATCTCGAAGGGGCGTGTTCAGCGCAATTGGGTTGGCTTAATCGCTCAGCCACTGCTCAAGAAGATGGATGTGAAAGCAGGAATTCTGGTTGGTGGAGTGATTGGTGGATCGCCTGCTGAAAAGGCGGGTTTGAGAGCGGGTGACCTTATTACACGCAGCAATGGGGTTGAAGTTCCTGCCTCCCGCTCGGCGGAAGATATTCCTGTTTTCAATCGTATTTTGTTAGAATCCGCAGTGGGCTCGGTGATCATGATGGAAGGACTGCGTGATGGTAAGCCGATGACTTGGGAAGTGATTGGAATTGAGCGTGAACCGGCAGAACCTCGTGAACGGGAGTTATTTGCTTGGGAAATTACCGCTCGGGATTTAACCAAGCTCAACGCCAAGGAAATGCTTCGCGATGACAATAAGGCAGTGTTGGTTCAAAGTCTCCGTCCAGGTGGTGCTGCTGCGACCTCGAAACCTGCGATTTTACCCGGTGATCTCATTTTAGCGGTAGCGAACCAGCCAACCCCTAACATTGGTGAATTGATGCGTATCAGCGATGAAATCACAGCTGGGAAAACTGAGCCGGTGCCAGTGCTGGTGTCCTATGAACATGACAGACGCAGTTATTTAACTGTCGTTAAAATCGGTCCTGAACCGGAGCCCGACAAGCCCGGGCTGGTGAAAAAAGCTTGGCTAGGGATTGATACCCAAGTGATTTCAGCCGAACTTGCGACAGCACTTGGAATTGCTGGTTCGAAAGGAGTTAGGATCACGCAAGTTCATCCTGGGACACGTGCCGAAAAGTCAGGGCTGCAAACGGGCGATTTACTTTTAAAACTCGATGGCGCGGTTATTCCGACCTCACGTCCTGAAGAATCAGAGGTTTTTGCGGCGCTGATCCGCCAGTATCATATCGGGACGGAAGTTGTGCTTTCGGTTCGTCGCGGTCAAGAAGACCGATTTATCAAAGTCACTTTGGATGCGAGTCCTGAGGGAACGTCTGAGCTTGCGTCTCATGATTGTGAGACTTTGGAGTTCAATTCGCGAGACATCGGCCAAGCGGATCGGGTTCGTGAAAAACTCACGGCAGAATTTAAAGGAGTGCTGATCACTGCGGTTAGGCCTGCGGGGTGGGCGGCCTTGGGTGGGCTTTCGGCGGGAGATTTTTTAATTTCGATCGACGGCAAATCAGCTGAATCTATCGAAATTTTAAAATCGATTCTTGCCGATCTCGAAAAAAACCACGGGAATCAAATTGTCATATTTGTGCGCCGGGGAGTTACGACTCGATATATTGAACTTGAGCCAACTTGGTAAACTCGAAGGATTTTTTTAATCAGACTTTATAATTTCCGAACTACGTCATCATGAAATCACGAATTTTATTATTCACTACCCTCATTGCCGCGCCGTTGGCATTTGCTGCTGAAGGATCACTCAAGGAAAAGGCTCTGGCCCTTTCAGCTGAGCATAAAGATTCCGTGCTGTTTCTTAGCGCAGTCGTCGAAGTGGAGGTTACTGCCGGTGACAATCCATCGAAAAAAGAAGAACGAAAACTCGAAATGCTTGGCACCGTGATTGGTAAAGACGGTCTGATTGTGGTGCCGCTTTCGACATTGGATGTGGCTTCAACGATTGATGGTCGGATGGTGAATGGACCGCAAGGACCGGTGAAGCTCTCGGCCAAAGGTACGACCAAAGAAGTGAAAATTCTGATGCCTGATGGGACGGAGACTGCGGCGAAAGTTGCGTTTAAAGATACCGATCTTGATCTGGCGTTTATTCGTCCCGAAAAGTCTGCTGACGTAAAGCTCACTCCGGTAGACACTGCGAATTCGGCGACGATGGCGGTGCAAGATGAGGTGATTATTCTGGGTCGTCTCGGCAAAGATCTTAACCGTGAACCGATGGTCATGACTAACGAAGTTATTGCTTTGGTGAGTAAGCCACGGACCTTTGGCAAAATCGGGATGCAATCGCTTGGAATGCCAGTTTTTAACCGCGAAGGTAAATTTCTTGGTATTGGAATCAATCGCTTCAGCCCGAAGAGCGATAGTGAACAAGGCCCGATGCCATCGAATGTTATTTTACCGGCGGCGGATCTAATGGATTCGGCTTCGCAGGCGAAATAAGTTGGTCGCGTGGTGAGTGAAGTGCTGCTTTGATTGGACCAATCCAAAAAATAATCAATGTTTTCAATCAGGCATGATGCAGCAAAATGGAGTTAGCGGCGAAGTGGTCGGATAGAATATCAGAGACGATGACTAGCGGCGTGCCTGGTCGGACTAGATCTTCTTTGCGTAATAGTTCACTGACACGTTGAATGGTTTCCTCGATATTGGAGGCGAACGGGAGTTTGAAAGCACGGATGCCGCGGCTCAGTGAGAGTTTGCGACAGACCTGTTCGGTAGGAGTAAAAGCATAGAAACCGGAGGTCCGGGGGCGGAGCATGGCGACGTGGTTGGCGAGTACACCGCGGCGGGTGAGTACTACCAGTCGAGCGTCTGGTAGTGAATCGGCGAGGGTAACTGCGGCGCGGGCGGTTTTTTGACGCTCGTCACGGAGCAGTACATTCAGGCCGAAACCGTGGCCACCGGAGCGTTCAATTCGTGAGGAAATTCGGACGAGGGCTTCGACACAGCGTTCGGGATAACGGCCGACGGAGGTTTCACCGGAAAGCATTAAACAGTCGGCTTCTTCGTAGGCCGCGTTCATGACGTCAGTGACTTCGGCGCGAGTCGGGGTGGGGTTGGTGATCATGGATTCCAACAGTTGGGTGGCGACGATGACGCGGGTGCTGAGCTCGTGGCAACGTTTGACAATACGGCGTTGCAAAATTGGCAGTTCCTCGAACTCGACTTCGGTGCCGAGATCGCCGCGGGCAATCATGATGACATCTGCTTCGTGAATGATGGCGTCGATGTTGCGGATTGCTTCTTGGTCTTCAATTTTGGCAATAATTTGGGCTTCGCCCTCAAGTGCGAGCATGGCTTCGCGCAATTCGCGGACATGGGCAGAGTCGCGGACAAACGAGCCAGCAATGTAGTCTGCCCCGCACTCGACCGCGAGCGAGAGGTCGTGGTGGTCTTTTTCAGTTAGAGCGGGTAAATTGAGTCTAACTCCCGGGAGGTTAATATGGCGGCGGGAGCCCAACGAGCCGGGAGTTTTGACGCAACAAAGAATGCGTTCGGTTTCGACCACGTCGATCTGCATCAGCATGGCACCATTATCGACTACCAGCG
>JAYWAR010000322.1:0-4203 GCA_043782285.1 Akkermansiaceae bacterium
GGGCTTCGACGACTAACACAAAAACAACCGACATAAACCAAATGAAACTCAAGAAACTACTGACCGTGGGGCTTTGCTCCGTCTTCGCCCTCATCACCCTCGGCACGACTCCCGCGCGGGCAGCCGAAGATAAAGAAGGCAAAGAGGAAACGACCAAGATCCCCGATACCGTAGAGGGCATTTTCAAAGCGATCCACCTACACCACATGGAACTGGCGGAAACCGTCAAGACCAAGATGCTCGCCAACGTGCATCGCCATGCTTTCGCGATTCGCGATCTCGCCAACGCGCTGCCTGCCAAGGTCGCCGCTGATAAGAAGAAAGCCGTGGAAGGCACCGCCAAGAACATCACCAAACTTGCCGGTGACCTCGATGTATCCGGAGACGCCAACGACCAGCCCAAGACCGAAGCCAACCTCAAGAAGATGGACGGCCTGATCAAGGTGCTCGAAACGCAATCCGGCCAAATGACGATGCCAATGCCTGCAAAGAAATAACTTCAGGCGAATCCAAAGGGGGTGGGTGGCTGAAACGCCGCCGCCCTTTCACGCTTTTTCTGGAGCGGGAACGGGTTTCGTGGAGTTTTATCGAAGTCGGCTGCTTGCTGGAGTTTGTTTAGCGTCGGTCGCACCAGGGGAGGTTTGGGCGGCGCGGTGGGTCAGGGTGTGAGCGATGTTGAGTCGGGCGAGCTGGGTGGTGAGCTGATGGAAGCGCTGGGCATTGTCGATGTCCTCACGCAGTTGGGCGGTTTCATGGGCCGGCACGCGCTTGCTGATATTGCGCCCGTCTTCCCAAAATCGATGCTTGAAATAAGGGCCGAGTGGCTTGGCATTCTCGCCACCGGAGCTGCCAGCCGGGCGGAATGCCTCGGCCCGAGTGCCGGGGAGCATGGTGCGAATGGTGCCGATAAGGGCTTGCCGGATCGGGGCGATGGCTTCGGTAGGTGCCTTCATCGGAAATCGGTATTGTCTAGAATAGCGACATCTTCACGTCTTAAAAAATAGCACCTTAGAGGGGCAGTAGTGTTCGGCATTCAGCCTGCCAGCGGTAACGGTAAATGAGGGCGATGAGTATCGTTTCGAGATTCAAGTCGGTGAGGATGAGGATCTCTTGGCCATCCATGGTGTAGCGGATGAGGCGCACGGGTTCGCCCGCCATTCGACTCCGAGTCTAACCACCTCTTGGCAGTTGATTCACACGCCGCCGTCGGCGGCGGCGAGGGGCATCTCATCGATGATTTCTATCAGCGGGTTGCTGCGGAGGCGGATGACAAACGCCACTCCCATTTTACGGAGTTCTTCAAGGAAGCCGTATTCGAGGCCGTAGTAACGGTCCGCGACGATGGTCTCGCCGCCATGAATCGATTCAACCATCGCCTCGCTTTCGCCACCTCCCGGCACCCATGGACCCGTGCAAAAATCCGCCGGGTTCGGTAATGGATGTCGGGTAATGGGATTGACACAGAGTATGCCGCCCTTTAGAAATCCCCCGCTATTTAAGATTTCTTAGAATGTTTGCCTGCACTCGGTATTCCTCAAGGAAAGTTGCGATTTTCGCCGCTTTTGTTTCCATCCTAGCGTGTTGCTTAACTCACGCTCAGGACTTCACGATTCGATTTGCGAATTCAAACCCGTTTGGAGTCAACGGCCCGTTACCCTTCGGGAAACCTCTGGAAATCAATGCCGGGAAAGGTTTCAAAGGAGGAATCGGCGGCGGAGTCAGCCTTCAGTCCACTTACAACTCCAATTTCTTCCAATCGGAAGGTGACCCGCAGAGCGAAGGTTACACCAAAATTTCGCCCAGTCTCGGCTACTCGACGGATCCAGATGGCGACGCAAAAATCCTATTCAACGCGAGCTATTCACCCACAGCGGTGAGCTACCTGAACAACTCCAATCTCAATGGAGTTGATCAATCGGGATACGCCTCATTGGTCATTTCGGGATCGAGAACGGTGATCAGTGCTTATGGGGGTTATGTGCAGCAATCCGGCGTTGACCGATTTGCCGGAGGATTTGTCACCGGATCGCAACTTAGTTTCGGAATCTCTGGAACGTATCAGCTCGCTCCACGGACGTCGGTATTTGCCAATTGGGCACCATCCTTGGTTGATTACGGACAAAGTTCGATCATTGGATTCAGCAATTACTCGGCAAGTGTGGGAGGGTTTTGGGCTGCAACCGAGCTTTTCAATTTTGGTCCCAGTCTCAGTTACTCGACAAGCCAATCAGACAACACCGGAGCACGTGATGCTTGGGGCTTCGCCATGCAGGCCAGCTACAAGGCGGCTGAAAGACTTCGGTTAGCGGGTTCATTCGGGCTGCAATTCTCGCAAAACTCCCGGGATTCCGAAGCTGCCAAACTTAATTTCACCGGAAGTCTCAGCGCATCCTATAAAATCAACGAACTGTGGTCGTGGAGCGGCTCAATCCAGTCAGGAGTTGTCCCTTCGCCAACGCAGACGAACTACGTGATTAATAGTTGGTCGGTTTCTTCGTCATTAAATCGCAGCCTGCTGATAGGTTCAATCTCGATGGGATTGGATATGGCTTTTTCCAACTTCGACCAAGTTGGCGTTGTGGGGACTACCCAAAATGCAGCACAAAACACGAGCGCGGTTCTCACCTATGTCCGGCCAATCTTCTCAGACCGCCTCGGATTTAGCACTTCGCTCAGCTACACTCTGAACAGTGGACAAAAGGACTGGTCGCAGGTCCAGCTTAACGCCGGACTCAACATTGGGTTCTAAGGTGAGTCAAATCGTTCCTGTGCGAGCACATGCCTATCAAATTTGCCAGGAGCGGCTCATCCCGATAAAGGTTGTTTGGAGAGTTTAA
Organism: Akkermansiaceae bacterium; assembly: GCA_043782285.1. Lineage (GTDB taxonomy): Bacteria > Verrucomicrobiota > Verrucomicrobiia > Verrucomicrobiales > Akkermansiaceae > Luteolibacter. The sequence goes on from JAYWAR010000322.1 coordinate 2,838, forward strand.
CTCCGTTTTCAACATTAATATTACGCAATCACGTAGTTACGGAATGATGATTTTCAGACATATTCCGAGCCGTATGCCTGAGTTGAAACCTTGATCCAGCGCACCCAGCAAAACAAGACTCCATCTCAGCGCACCACTGACAAACCAACAACCATCTCTAACGTTAATAATCCTGAAATATTGATTGATTGCAGTCCAAGAACTGCTAAAAATCGCCTTAGCTTTTGTCTTTGAACAATCGATCCACTTCCCAGAAGTAGGTCGAAATGTACCGGACTCGCATTCAATCGAAGAAAATTAAAGCTCTTCGCTCGCGGTCCAGACTTCTTCCCCCTTTTGGTTTTAGCGCTTTCCAGCCCTAATCGACCAAGGGCGGTAGCAACTCCACCTGTTTCAATAAGTGTCTTATCATGAAGTCCACGTTTAAAAACAATTTTGGTTCAAATGTCGTTATTATTTAAGATCTGATTTCATCACTAACGTGCTGTTTTCCGAACGTGGATTCTCAAATTCCACTTGCACCCCCCCTGAACAATTGGTAGAGAACCGGAACGTTAAACGTCAGCCAGAAGCAACTGGTCGACAGACTCCCCAGTCATTTGATGCGTAAGTTTCTGCCCCCTCTTAGCTCCACATGACCAAGTCTGGTCTGAAATGATCTTCAGAAAAAATTCAGCGTTCAATGCAAGCCGAATCAAAAATAGATAATCTTAACAAAATACGATCGTGAAACCCCAAACCCCGCTTCAGAGAAAGTGAAGCGTTAAATTTCCAACCTGCATTCTCAATTCCCCCCCCCGCCCCCCACCCCCCCGTGATTCCTACATCCAGACGCCGTTCTCGTCATTCACTTCTCCAATTCCACCCGGAGCAACTTTCGCTCAGTCGGCCTTTTCGAAAAAGATCGATTGGCCCACGCAGAGTTTTGCCGCCCGGAACTGAGAATAAAACTCATTGCAGCCAAGATTGAGACATCGACGAATGTTTCCCGATCCCCGCTTGGAAGCGCGGGTCAGACATTTTCCTAGTTCTACTGATCTTGCCCTTCGTGGCGCTGTTAGCGGTGCTCGTCTATTGCTGGATACAGTTGGTATCACCAGGAGCTGTTCTCTTTCGGCAAACGCGAATCGGTAGAGGGGGCAAGCCTTTCACCATCTACAAGTTTCGTAGCATGAGTCCAACCGCGGCTACAAATATCCATGAAGCCCACGTTGAGCACTTGATCAAATCCAACAAGCCAATGATTAAGTTGGACGTCACCGGTGATTCACGATTGATTAAAGGTGGCTGTTTGATTCGCACCTCCGGCCTTGATGAACTACCCCAATTTATCAATGTCTTGCGGGGCGAAATGAGCTTGGTCGGT
>JAYWAR010000323.1:0-11595 GCA_043782285.1 Akkermansiaceae bacterium
TCGCGCTAAAATTGCCGCGCCCATTGCTTGGGTCCCGACTTGGATTTCGCCGGGTTGGCGGGTGGCGATGTCACCGGTGCGGAAGCCGTCGGCGATGGCTTGGGCGACGGCGGCTTCGATCGCGTCGGCGGCAGCGGTTTCGCCGAGCGAGAACCGCAGCAACATCGCAAGCGAGAGGATTTGGGCGATTGGATTGGCGACTCCTTGGCCTGCGATGTCGGGAGCCGAGCCGCCAGACGGCTCGTAGAGGCCGAAGTAGAGGCCATCTTCGCGTTGTTTACCCAGAGACGCGGAAGGCAGCATTCCGAGCGAGCCAGAGATCATTGCCATTTCATCGGAGAGGATGTCGCCAAACAGATTTTCGGTGACGAGCACGTCGAACGAGCCGGGGCGTTTGATGAGCTGCATTGCGGCATTATCGACATACATGTGGCTGAGTTCGACTTCAGGGAATTCCTTGGCAATTTCGATGACCGTCTCACGCCAGAGCACCGAGGAGGCGAGCACGTTCGCTTTATCCACGGAGAGCAGTTGTTTTTTGCGCGCCATGGCGGCGGTGAAAGCGACACGAGCAATCCGCTGGATCTCGCTTTTTTGATAAATCATGGTGTCGAAGGCGACCGGCTCGCCGTCGCGGATCTCGCGACCTTTAGGGCTGCCGAAATAGATGCCGCCAGTGAGCTCGCGGACGCAAAGCACGTCGAAGCCGTTGGCGATGAGCTCTTGTTTGACCGGAGAGGCGTGGGTCAGTGCCGGTAGGCAGACGCCGGGGCGGAGGTTGGCGAAAAGGCCAAAATGTTTGCGTAATGGCAGCAGTGCGCCGCGTTCCGGCTGAATATCGGGTGGCAGGGCTTCCCATTTCGGGCCGCCTACGGAGCCAAACAAAATTGCGTCGGCAGCTTCGCTGGCCGCGATTGTCGAGGGCGGCAGTGGGTGGCCGGTGGCGTCGATGGCTGCGCCGCCGACGAGGTGTTCGCTGCGGGCGACGGTGAAGCCGAACTTGGCCTCAATCGCGTCAAGGAGGCGGAGCGACTCGGCCATGACTTCGGGGCCAATGCCGTCTCCGGCAAGAATGGTGATACGGTGACTGCGTGACATGCTCGGGAAAATGGCGATCCCCTCAGCGCGTGGCAAGATCAACCCAGATTTTTCCGAACTCAGGCTGACTTCGGTCATTTTTAAGCTTGGCTTGCGAAGTGCCCGAGTTGCGAGCATCTTAGTTTCATGATGCCGACTGTGACAAATCGCTTGAGGAATTTTCTCCAGTATGTGGCTATCAATTTGATCGATGAGCCAAGCCAAGCGCAACTGAAAGTGGTGGAGCTAGGGCCGCAGCGGTTGCGCTTCAAGTTGATCCTTGCTCAAGTGGATGTGGCGATGCTGATCGGTCGGAATGGATTTACCGCTTCGGCGATCCGCAGTCTGCTAAAAGCGGCTGGCGAGCGCGAAGGGGTGCTGGTTTCGTTGCAGATTCACTCGCTGCAAGAGGAGGTCGCGTTGTTGGCGCGGGAAGCGGCGTCGCCCTAGAAAAATTACGAGGTGGCGAGGCAACCCGGGCAGTTTTGGACAAAATGGCCCGGCTGGATTTCTTCCAGTAAGGGAGATTTTTCGGTCAGGCAAAGTTCAGGTTTACCGATTCGGTTGCGTGGCTTGAATGAGCAAGCAGCCGCGAACTGCGACAGGTCCGGTGGTAAGCCAGGAATAGTATAGAGCGGCTGGCCTTTCGGATGAATCGCAGGAATCGATTTTAACAGAGAGCGGGTGTAGGCGTGCAGCGGTTGGCGGAAAAGCTCAGATTTCTCTGCACTTTCGACAATCCGGCCGGCATACATCACGTTGATTTTGTCACACATCTCTGAGACCACCGCGAGATCGTGGGTGATGAAAATCACTGCCGTACCCAGTTGTTGCTGGCGGTCGCGGATGAGATCGAGAACTTGCTTTTGCACCGTTACGTCGAGCGCGGTGCTTGGTTCATCACAAATCAATAACTCCGGCCGGGTGATCAGAGCCATCGCGATCATCACTCGTTGACGCATGCCCCCAGAAAATTCGTGCGGATAAGCGTGAATGCGTTTTTCTGGCTCGGGAATTCCGACTTCCGCCAGCGCCTCGATCGCCCGGTGGAGTGCTGGCTTACCATGACAATTTTCATGCAGTGCGAGTGGCTCGGTGAGTTGGGCGCTAACTTTCATGAATGGGTTGAGCGAAGTCATCGGGTCCTGAAAAATCATCGAAATCCGCTTGCCACGGATTTTTTGGAGTTGTTTTTCTGAAGCCGCAAGCAGGTCCATGCCATCGAAAAATGCTTGGCCGCTATGGATTTTGCCGGGTGGCTGAGGGATCAGCCCGAGCAATGAATAACAGGTGACAGATTTCCCTGAACCCGATTCACCGACGATGCCAAGTGTCTGCCCCGGTTCGACGCTGAATGAGACGTCCTCCACTGCATGGACGATGCCGTTGCGGGTGTGAAAACGAGTGGTGAGATTACGAACGTCGAGCAGCGGCATTACGAAGCGAGTTTGGCGGTTGCGGCGAAAAGTGCAAGGTCGTTGCTGAGTTTTGGCCAGAGAGAAACTCGAATGACCAGGGGTTTTGGAGAAGTAGATTTTTAACTGTGGAACGTTTGCATTTAGCATGCTGCCAGAATGCGAATTTCCTGTCCCGCGTGACTTCTTCAGAAGTAGGCCGATAGAATGTCGGCGTTTCCTGCGCGGTTGCTCATGTCACTCGCAAATTCGTTGGGTCAGCTTACTCAATCTATACTCAACACCTAGAAAATCCTTTTCGAATCCAGGAATGTTAGTCCTCAATCCTACAAGGAATTTTGGTGGGTTTGGTGATTGGCGAATTTTCTCTCCTCAGGAATAGGTTTGAGCTGGAGGCACGAACTTCCGCAGGCTTACGTCAACCGCTACGAGTTCCGCTAGGCTTCTTCGAGTGATGTAAAGTTATGAATGATGACCTTGGGGGCCAAAATTGCCCGGCATTTTGGGAGCGTAAACGGATTGGAAAAACAATTGGCGCTCAAATAATTCGGCGAGGAGCAAGATGGGTAGTGCAAGCCATGGCTGGATGAAGCTGATAAAAAGCGCAAGCAGCGCGAGGATAATTCGGCTACGAAGGGTGACTCCGAGCGGCCCAAGTTGAAGTCGTGCGCTGTGAACGTCGGGTGACCATGGATGATCGGGGTCCTCTCCGAGTTGGAGCAGACGGAGTTCGGGAGCGAGTTTTAAAACCACGGCGGCGAGAAGCAGGAGACCTGCCGCTAAAGTCTGAGAATGGATGAGATTTCCTAATGCTGCGAACGAGGCGACGGTGCCAAAGAAGCGAATTGCCCCGAGCTGGAAGCGCCACAGCGAGCGGTGAGTGTCATGATAGATCATCACGCTGGTGAAGACCGCAATTAGCCCGAGGGGCCAGGCTGAAATGATGGCAAACTGTGAGACGATAGGGATAAAATTTGCGACAAGGACTGGGATCGCAAGCTTGGGGTAATTCGGTAATCCAGCGAAGACGACGAGTAACAGTGGAATCGGCGCGAACAGTGAGAAGGCGAGGATTTCTCGCGACAGCCAGGAAGTGCGGAGGCCAATGAAGAAGCGCCAAGCTTTGAAAGGCTGCCCGAGATGAAAGATGGAGGCTGCCATTCCGGAGAAAAAAATTGCGGTCCCGGTTAAGCTGAGTTTGAGATCTCCTCTCGCGCTGAGGAGCAGCCCGACACCCGCTTGGGTTAGCATCAGCATCAGGACCAGGGGCCAGTGTGGGTGTTGAGGGACGAGCGCGGTTTGATCGGCGGCGGTGGCAGATTTAGGGATTTCACGACCTATGTAGCGCGTAGTTGGTAAGGTGATGGCAGAATCGGGGATGCTCGATTGGGAGTGATCCACCGCAGTTTGAAACAGATTGGAAGGGGTCGGTTGTTTTCTAAGTTCCCACTTTTGGCCGGTGGCGACTTTAACAATACGGATCGCTTCGGTGGGACAGGCTTGAACGCAGGCCGGGGCTTCGCCCTCGGCAAGGCGTTGATGGCACATGTCACATTTACGCACGATGCCGCGTTTTTTTGAGTATTTTGGGACATCGTAAGGGCACTTAAGGATGCAGTAAGAGCATCCGATGCATTGGTCATCAAGATGACGAACGATGCCGGTCACGGGGTCTTTTTCATAGGCCCCGACCGGGCAGCCGTTCATGCAGCCGGGATCTTCGCAATGGTGACAGGCGGAGGTGATCGTCTGCTGCCAAGTTGGTGCCGCGCTGCCACCTAACAATGTTCCGACATCTCGCCAGACTTCATGATCGTCGAGACCATTGAGCGAGTGACAGGCAGAGACGCAGGCTTTGCAACCGGTGCAGCGATCGAGGGAGACCTCAAATGCGTATTGTTCACCAGATCCGGGTTGGGTTAGAGGAATCAGGCTGCGGTAATGGTCGGCGAGATCGGGTTGGCGACGATGGTGGATTTCTGAAAACCGCGCCACTGGAGTTTGCAATTGTTTCTGCTCGGCGAGCAGCTGGTCAATCAGATTTGCTTGCTCGATGTCCGGCTTTGACGTCCGCTTGAGAGCGGGCAGGCGGTGGAGAGTTTCGGGCACGATGAGCGAATTCGAGTGGAAATTTTAAAGTCGAAAGTTTTATTTTCAAGCGGCGACCAAGGCCTTTTCAAGTTGAGTAATCCAAGCTGCGAAAACCTCGTCGTAGTCGACATCGGACTCGAGGATCGGAATCAAGGGCGTGGCTCCGAGCGCCGTGAGGCGGGCATGAAAATCGTGACCGCACTTGCAGAAATCTGGATAGTTCGAGTCGCCGAGGGCGAGGACTGCGAAGTTGACGGCGGAGAGTCGCGGAGCGTCGGCTGCGGCAAGCGCGGCGTGGAGAGAAGCGGCATTGTCGGGCGGTTCGCCATCGCCGTAAGTTGAAGTGATGATGAGTATATTTTCAGTCATCCTGAGATCACTGACTGAAACTTCTGCCATGTCTCGTAGGGTAGGGGAGTGGCCTTTGGCGGCGAGAGATTTACTGAGTTTTTTACCGAGATTTTCTGAGTTTCCGGTTTGTGAGCCCCATAGAATCGTCACGGCAGAACCGGGTGCGGCTAGGGGTGTTGCTTGAGGTGAAGCGGGAATTAACGCGGAACTAATCCCGTCGAGAAAACCTTTAAGCCAGATTTTTTGGGTTCCTGAAAATGGGGCATTTGATGGCAGTGTGAGGCGGGACATTGTCGTTAGGATTTAAAATGCGAGTGGATAAGCATCAAACGAGTGCGACGAGAGCCTCCACGGTGTGGCGATTGGTGAATTGGGAGAAGGTTTCGTGTTGGTTGCGGAGGGCAAGATAAGCAGAGAGAAGTTTAGCCATCATTGGCGGGATTTCAGGGTAGGCGATGCCTTTCCAAATTTCTCGAGCAACGGCTTGGCTATCATCACCACCACCGCCAAGTACGATGTTATAACCTTCGACGGACTCGCCACTCGCTGTTTTGACTTTAACGCCCATCATCCCGATATCGCCGATGTAATGTTGGGCGCAAGAGTGCGGGCAACCCGTCAGGTGGATGTTGACAGGCTGGTCGAGTTGAACCTGAGCTTCAAGATATTGACCGAGATCGATTGCGTTGCCTTTGGTGTCGGCGGCAGCGTATTTGCAACCGCGACTGCCGGTGCAAGCGATGATGCCGCCGGTGATGCTGGCGGGGCGGTAGTCAAATCCGCAGGCAATGACGGCGGCAGTGGCAGCCTCAAGCATCGCGTCAGGGATGCCGGGAATGATGAGATTTTGCCAAACAGTTAGACGGATTTCACCTCGTCCGTAGTGGTCAGCAATGGCAGCGATGGCGTGCATTTGTTGGCAAGATAAGCGGCCGACAGGAGTAAGGACTCCGAGGTAATTGTTGCCATCGTTCTGTGGGTGAATGCCCAGGTGGCCGTGTTTGGATTTCGGCAGAGAGGGCTCGCAGGCGGCGAGTGAAAAATCGCGAAGCTCGAAAGTGAGTTTTTTTGCGGTTTCGGCGAGAGTCTTGGGAATGCCCCAATCGTCGACGAGATACTTGAGACGGGCTTTCTTGCGGTTGGTACGGTCGCCATTTTCGATGAAGACCCGCATCAAGGCAGCGGCGACAGGGATCGTTTCTGCGGGTGTGAGCAAGATGCCGCAGTCGGAGGCGAATTGCTTATGACCGGTGATGCCGCAGAGTTGCATCCGGAAGTAGATACCGGGTGTGATGTTATGGTCGTTAGTTCCGACTTTGACTGCGTAAAAACCGATGTCGTTGGTATCAGTGCAGGTGGAGACGACCCCGCCGGAATCGTAGGAAATATTAAATTTGCGGGGCAGCCCGTAGAGGTCGCGGTTTTTCAGGATGTAATGATGAATGGCGCGAGCGTATGGCATCACGTCAATCAACTCGTCGGGATCAAAGCCAGTGGTGGCGGTGGCGGTGATGTTACGGACGTTGTCGGCACCTGAGCCTTGAGAGCTTAGTCCAAGGTCGCTGAGTTTCATCAGCACCGCCGGGCAATCTTTGGGCATGATTTCCCGGACTTGGAGGTTGGCGCGAGTCGTTAGGTCGATATGGCCCGGGCCCCAGTCGCTGGCGATTTCTGCGAGTCCGCGGAATTGGCTGCTGCTGATCGAGCCGCCGGCGATGCGGCAACGCAGCATCAAACTTTCTTGTGCGGGAGTGACAAAAAACAGTCCGTGAAATTTATAGCGGAAAACATCGCCATCGATTGGAAAGCTGTTGGTTTCGGCGTTGGCGAGTATGGTGTCGTAGCAATCCAGCCCGTGTTTAGCGTGTTTGATTTGTTCCTCTCGGCAGAGTTCGTCGAGGGGCGTTCCATAAACGGTCTCAACTGCCTCGGCAGCCTGGTGGGTGAAGCGTTTGTCGGCGTCTTGTCCGAGGAAGGGCAAGTCGCGTGCTTGAAGAATTCCCGCAACAAATCCGGAAAGATAGGAGGTTTGCTCTTCACTGAAGCCTGAATGATTAAAATCGACCATGATGTGCGCTACGTACTCTTTTTGGAGTAGCACCCACTGTGCCATTCGTTAAAATTAGGCGATTTTTTTGAGCAATTGGATCAAATTTAATCATGAGCCCGATTCATGATTTTTGCTCGACAAGATGAGTCGGGTTCAGCCAGCGCTGGGCTACCCGAGTGTTTTAGCGCATACAGACCCAAGTGATGATCCAGCCAAGCATGGCAAATGTTGCTACCAGTTTCCAGAAGAGCAGGGGACTTCGCTGGGCAAACGGCAATGGCTCGGTGGTTAGAAATGCCGGATCTGGATGGCGTAAATTGTGAATGAACTCGGACATGGCTTGTTGGCGGTTTTCGATTCGAATGGAGAGCGCTTTACGCAGCACGGCATCCATCCACAAGGGCACCATCAGATTGTGAGCTGCCGCAGCTTGGTAACTCAGCCCGAAAAAATCTCTTGGGGTTTTGGCGTTGGTCCAAGCTTTGCCGTAAGGATGATGGCCACCGGTGAGAAGGTAGTAAGTGATCACGGCGATAGAAAATAAATCTGAGTGCGTGGTTGGGTTGACTCCCAAACGATACTCAGGGGCAGAAAAATCGATCGTGCCGAGTGCGGATTCTCGTTCAAAAGGCGTTGAGATTTCTGCGATCCCGCCGACGCGGCAAGAGCCATAGTCGATGATTTTTACATTTCCCTCAGTATCGAGCAGAATATTATCCGGTTTGAGATCTTGGTGTAGAGTATCCCGCCGATGCAATGCGCGGACTCCCTCTACGATTTGGCCGACGATTCGAATCACTTGCTCGACCGGTGGGCTCGGGTTTTGCTCACTCCAGCGACCTAGCGTCGAGCCGTCAATCGACTCTAAAACATAGTAAAGAAATCGACGTGGCCGTGCCCTGCGAATGACTTTGGCCAAATAAAGACTATCGGTTCGCAGGCCGATCCATTCTTCAAGGGCAAATCGCTCTAAATAAGAAGGATCATCCTCGAAGGTGATGGAGGGGGTTTTAAGGACAAGACTGCGGTTGTTGTCATCGATGTCCGATACCAGATAGAGCTGAGAATTCTTCGAAGCGGAGATGAGACGCTCGACATGAAGTCCGTCGATAGACTGGCCGGGTAATAGATCGGGTGGAAAGGGTAGGCTCGATAACTGACGGAAAACGTCGTTTTTATCGCTGTCTGGAAGTGCGAGGATTTCGAGTAAAATACATGAACGGTTGTCTGGGCTGTGCTGAGTCGCCGCGCCTAAAGCCTCGGCACTGGCTTGTGAATCTGGATTCGCTTTGAGGATTGACTCAATATCATGAACCGAAATTTCACCGTGAATGCCATCCGTGCTGAGGACAAAACGATCTCCCGTCTCGATAGGGAAAGTGTGATAGTCGATCCGTGGTGAGGCGGTGAGGCCAAGCGCTCGCGTGAGATAGCAAGTGTCTGCGGAGACGTGAGAGGCGTGATCGCGGGTGATTTGTTCAAGTTCTCCAGTTCGTAGCCGATAGAGGCGGCTGTCGCCGATGTGAAAGACGTGGGCAGTTTGGGATTTAAGGATAATTGCGGTGAAGGTGGTGACGCAGCCTTTTTCGGCAGCGCGGAATCCCTGGCCTTGAGAAAACAGCCAGCGGTTAAGCGCGGTGAGAACTCGTTGGCCAGCGGTTTTTACCTCCCAAGCTTCTGGTGTCTGATAGTAGTCGGCAATGAAACTGATTACCGCAGACTCTGCGGCTTCTTTACCGGCGCTGGCGGCAGAAACGCCGTCCGCGATGCAGGCAACAATCCCTTTGGTAGCGAGTAAAGTGACATCGGGAATGTGGACCCCCAAGCAATCTTCGTTCTGGGGTTTGGGGCCCGGTGAGGTAAATAGTCCGGTCGTTAATTCAATTCGCCCGCTAAGATGCATGCTCACGAGGATGAGTCACAATTGAGGTGCTGGCGAGTGGCTTACGCGACTTCGATGAGTTGGACTGAACCATCTTCAGCGACTTCGGTAATGTGTCCTTTTGGTTCGGTTAGGAAACAAGAGGCGATGAGGCCGAGAACCGATGAGGCGGCGATGATCATGAAGAATATCGGCGTGGTAACAAACGAGTAGATCGTAAGGAAGATCACCCCGCCAACATTGCCATAAGCTCCGGTCATACCGGCGATTTGGCCGGTCATACGGCGTTGGATCAGTGGCACCATTGCAAATACTGCTCCGGTGCCAGCATGGACAAACAAGCCGCAGCCAATTGTGGCTGCGACGGCGAGAGCCAGTGGCCAAGTGGAGTCGATCCGGGAAATAAGTAAGTAACCAACGGCGAGACCTGCTAACACAATCAGCATCGTTCGGCGACGGCCAAACTTATCGGAAATCCAGCCACCACTGGGGCGGGCGGCGATGGTGATGGTGGCGAAACCGGCAGAGATCAGACCTGCTTTGATTGGAGCAAGCCCGAAAGTATCGGCGAAGAATCCGGGGAGCATTGAAACCACCGCGAGTTCAGAGCCGAAGGTGATTAGATAATTGATATTGAGGATAGCGACTTGGCGAAATGGGTAGCGCTGGAACTCAGGCACGCCACCGGCTTTTAGCATCTCGGCGTTAACTCGGTAAATCTGCCAAGCTTGGACGATGAAGAGAATTCCCAGAACTCCATCGATGATATTTACCGCTGTTTGGGAAAGCAGATGGACACCTGCAGGGGAAAGTTTCCACGCCAGAGCTGCGAGAGCTCCAAACATGGGGAGATTCATGACCAACAGAAACCAAAACTCTCGCGGGGTGGAGACCTCAAGCCCGCCGGATTTTTTGGGTTTAAAATAGGTAGAGCCTTTAGGGGTGTTACGAATGACACGGTAGAAGAAGATTCCGTAAAAGAATGACAGCACCCCGGCGGCAATGAAGGCGTATCTCCAGCCGTCGTCACCGCCGAAAAGTAGCGCGACAGTGGGGAGGATGATGGCTGCCGCTGCCGAGCCGAAATTTCCCCAGCCGCCGTAGATACCTTCTGCGAGACCGACTTGGCGAGCGGGAAACCATTCCCCAACTAAGCGAATTCCGATGACGAATCCGGCACCGGCAAAACCCATCAGGAAACGGGTGAGAGCGAGCATTTCAAAGGAACGAGATAGGGCAAAGCCGCAGCAGAGAATCCCCGAGATCATCAACAGCAGTGAGAAGGTCACCCGTGGCCCAAATTTATCGACGAGGATACCGATGACAATTCTAGCAGGGATGGTTAGAGCCACGTTAAGAATTAACAGTGCTTTCCACTGAGCGTCGTTCATCTGGAATGTTTTGACTAACGCTCCTTTGAATGGCGCGTGAGCAAACCACAGCACGAAAGTCATGAAAAATGCGAACCAGGTGGTATGCAGCGTCCGGATTGCCGGGGCCTTGAAATCGAGCAGATTGAGAGAACTGTTAGTGGTCGAATGGGACATGGAATAGAGATGACGATTCAGATTGAAATTTTTGAGCGAGTTGCGGTAAGGGAATGTTCGGCGGCGTGATAGAGATCCTCGCGGAAGATTCGCGACAGTGCGCCGCAGGTTCCCTCGGGGATGGTGCCGACGTTGCGGAGCTCGGAGAGCACCCAAGATGCTTTGTCCATGGTTGGGCGGTTTATCGAGTCACCATGGAAAATATGAAAGCCCGAGGCGCTGACTCGATCTACGCCGGAGTTAAAAACCGGTCCAAGGCTATTGCGCAGCACTTCTGGCGTCGCGCCAGTGTAGGCTTTGAGTGCGAGAATTGTGATTAAATTCTCCCGGAATTCGGCAGCTTGGCAGAGTTGGCAGGCTTCTAACAAGGCTGCGACGAGGGTGATCGATTCGTCCTTTTGTTCGCGTAAGAAATTTCCAGAGACGATCAGCACTTTTTCGGGGTGACCACGGGCGATTTCCGCTGAGGTTACCGGGCACCAACCGGTGCCTGCGATGATCGACTCGGAATTCCATGGTTCGCCGACGCAATAACCGTCGATGTGGCCGGCAGCCAGTGAGCGCGGCATCAGTGAGGGTGGCAGGAAAATGATTTCGACGTGCTCCGGGGCGGTCACTCCGTGGCGTGAGAGCCAGTTTTTTAGCAGGGTATAGTGCGAAGAATAACGATGAGTAACAGCTAAGGTAAATGGCCGTTCTTTTTTCCAATTGTAAATTAGGAAGTTTCGCAGGCCCTCGCCGCGGTCGATTTTATCGAGACCAATTTCGGTTGAGATGGTGATCGCGTTGCCGTGTAGGTTGAGCACCATTGGGACGGCAACTTCGCAGCGCATTTCATTGATTCCAAGGCCGAGTGCGAGTGCGATTCCGGCGATTGATTGGGCCGCGTCAAGGTGGCCATAAATGAGTTTATCGCGGACGCTGGCCCAGCCGAGCTCTCGCGAGAGTTCGACGTCGAGACCATGACGCGCAAAAATCCCCATTTCTTGAGCCACTGCGATTGGTGCGCAGTCACTGAGTGGAACGAAGCCGAGCCGAAGCTTAGGCTTGCTGGGGAAATTACGAATTGGAGCTACCATCTGCCCAAGTAAAGCGGATGGGATGCCAGAATTGAAAAAATCCCAGTCATCAGATCAATTAAGACGATTGCTAGAAATGAATGGATTTCATTTCTAGCAAAAA
>JAYWAR010000324.1:0-11578 GCA_043782285.1 Akkermansiaceae bacterium
GGAAGTCCAAATCCCCATCCCACCGCTATCCATCCAAAAAGAAATCGTCCGCATTTTGGACACCTTCACCGAGCTGACCACCGAGCTGACCCACCGGAAGAAACAATACAACCACTACCGCGACCAATTGCTCAGCTTTGAAGAGGGAACCACGAAAGGCACGAAAAGCACGAAAGGTTCTGAAATCGAGTGGAAGATGCTGGGGGAGCTTGCGGAGAATCTTGATTATATGCGGAAACCTATCACCAGCGGTTTGAGAGAATCTGGCAAATTTCCTTACTACGGGGCATCTGGTATTGTAGATTATGTGAAGGATTATATTTACGATGGGGACTTTCTCCTCGTATCTGAAGATGGTGCAAATCTCTTGGCCAGAAGCACACCAATTGCATTTAGCATCAGTGGCAAGAATTGGGTAAATAATCACGCCCACGTTCTCCGCTTTGAAAGCTATGCAGAAAGACGTTATGTTGAGTTTTACTTGAACGGTATTGATCTAACGCCCTACATCTCAGGAGCAGCGCAGCCAAAACTAAATCAGGCTAACCTCAATAGCATAAGGATACCAAATCCATCTTTTGAAGATAAAGCCCGCATCGTCGCCATCCTCGACAAGTTCGACACTCTCACCCACTCCATCAGCGAAGGCTTGCCGCGTAAGATCGAGCTGCGGCAGAAGCAATACGAGCATTACCGTAACTTGCTGTTGAGTTTCCCGAAGCCTAAGGAGGTGGTTCATGTTTGATCCAATGTCGCAAAATCAACCGACGGAATTCTTGCTCTACACGGCGCCCAACGGTGCCATCAAGGTGGAGGTTTTGCTGAGCAACGAGACCATTTGGCTTACGCAGAAACGCATGGCGGAGCTGTTTGGTATCGGCGTACCGGCCATTTCTAAGCATCTCAAAAACATTTTTGACAGCGGTGAACTCGTGGAAGAAGTGGTTGTTTCCATTTTGGAAACAACCACTGAGCACGGAGCCATGGCCGGGCTCACCCAAACTCAGCCGGTAAAGTATTACAATTTGGACGCGGTGATTTCAGTCGGTTACCGGGTGAACTCGACACAAGCGACCCAATTTCGGATTTGGGCAACTCAGCGGATCAAAGATTATATCATCAAGGGGTTTGCCATGGATGATGAACGACTGAAAAATGGTCGTTATTTTGGCAAAGACTATTTCCGTGAATTACTTGAGCGGGTGCGCTCAATTCGCACCAGTGAACGGCGGATTTATCAACAGATCACCGATATTTTTGCCGAATGCAGCATCGACTACGACCCACAATCTGAAACCACCCGTTTGTTTTACGCCCATGTGCAAGACAAGTTTCATTTTGCGATTACCGGCCACACGGCAGCTGAAATCATTTCTCTGAAAGCGGATTCAAGTCGGCCTTTGATGGGAATGAGTACCTATAAGAATGCGCCGGATGGCCGTGTGTTGAAATCAGATTCCACCGTGGCAAAAAATTATTTGGTCGAGGCAGATATCAAAAATTGGAACGCGCAGTTTCGGCCTATTTTGACTATATCGAGGGAATTATCGAGCGGCGTAATCCCTTCACGATGTCAGGATTTGCCGAAAGCGTGGACAAGTTTCTCTCCTTTAATGAATACCAGACTCTGGAAGGCTTCGGATCAGTCAGCCGAAAGCTGGCAGAACAGAAAGCCATTGAGGAATATGAAAAGTTCAACAAACAGCAGCGCATCGAGTCCGATTTTGACCGTGACGTGAAAAGACTGTTACACAAGAAGGATCCAGAATCATGACTGAAACCAAAACCATTGCCCGACAAACTAGTATCCTCGCCATCCTCGACAAATTCGATACCCTCACCCACTCCATCAGCGAAGGCTTACCGCGTGAGATCGAGCTGCGGCAGAAACAATACGAGCATTACCGCAATCTGCTGTTGAGTTTCTCGATGAATCAACCACAGAAAGCACAAAAGACACAAAAATGAAGACATTGGAACATTTTGTGATTTTTGTGGTTAAATAAAACATCATCACCCGCCACTCCACTTGTGTGAAGAACATCATGAATATCCAAGAAATCGTTGATATCGTCCGTCAAACCGCCTATGAAACCCATGTATTTTTCAAGAATGGATATCTTGAAAAAGTATACGAAAACGCCCTCGCAAGTCGATTGAGGAAGAAGGGGATCAAGGTCATCCAGCAGCACCCATTAAGTGTCTGTGACGAAGACGGCACCATTGTCGGCGATTACTTTGCTGATCTTTGGATAGCGGATCAGCTCATCGTAGAACTCAAAGCAGTGAAAGCTCTCAACGAAAACCATGTCGCCCAAATCCTATCCTATCTCAAAACTTCCGGAACAAAGCATGGCATGCTCATGAACTTTGGAGCTCCCATATTTGAAGTCAAAAAATACATTTTGTGATTTCTGTGCCTTTTGTGGCTCAAAAACAATCGAATCAACCACAGAAAGCACAAAAGGCACAAAAATGAAGATATTAGAAGATTTTGTGATTTCTGTGCCTTTTGTGGTTCAAAACTCTTCTTTAGCATGACTGAAACCAAAACCATCGCCGAGACCAACCGCTTCATCGTCCTCGACCGCTACGACAAGGACTCGAAGCTCTGCGAGAGTTACCAAAGCGAGGATGCCTTGGAACGGGAGCTGCTCGACGATCTCGTCAATCTCGGCTATACCTTTGATGGCCTGAACTCGCCGTAGAAGCTTCTGGCGAACGTGCGTGTCCAGCTGCAAACGCTGAACAACGTGCAGTTCACCGATTCTGAGTGGTCGCGCTTTGTGGAAACCTATCTGGATCGCCCGAGTGACAACCTCGTGGAAAAGACCCGTAAGATCCACGATGACTACATTCACGATTTCATGACAAAGGGACAGGCCTTTTGTCATGGGGCGGATTGCTGATGCTTCAGCTGTCGTTTGCTTGCCGCCTGAGGTCGCAAGGAAACATCCGCCGTTGCGGTTGAGACAAGCCCAAGCGATTTCCTTAGCCAACTTGATCACAGCGCTCACACAAGCCACTGTCTAGAATTGGCTCGTGTTTGCGGCAACGCGGGCAGAGCGCAAGCTCGGTCTTGCGAGCAGTGGCAGTGAGTTCCTCGCCCAGCGTAGCCGTCAACCCAGCGATGATGAAAAACTCGGTGGCAAAAGTGCGGTCATTGAGCATTTCCAGCAGAGCGGCATCGCTGGCGGGAAGTGTCAGGTTGACTTCAGCCTCGTTGTTGCGGGTAAATTCTTTGGCTTGGATACAGCCTTCGATCGCGGTTTGGATGGCGTATTTGATTTCAAACAGGCGGCTGACTTGTTGGCTCGCCTCGCCGGGGGTGAATGCGGGATTGGCGACCGGGAAGTCCTGTTCGTGGATGCTGCCGGTGGTGAAGGCAGCGTGCTCCCAGGCTTCATCGGCGGTGAAAGCCAGAATCGGCGCGAGCAATTTAGCGACGCTGCTGAAAATTTCGTGCATCGCCGCTTGGGAGGCTGCGCGGCGCGGCGAGGCTGCGGCATCGCAATACATCCGATCCTTAGTCGCATCGATGTAGATCGCGGAAAGATCGTGGGTGCAGAAGTTATTGAGCGCGTTGAAGACTTTGCGGAATTCGTAGGCCTCGTAGGCGCTGAGGCACTCGGCGGTGACAGAGTGCAGCCGCTCAAGGATCCAGCGGTCGAGCAGGGTGTATGCTGGATTTTCGATGGGTTTGAAACCATCGAGATTTCCGAGCAAGATCCGGAGGGTATTGCGCAAGCGACGGTAAGGCTCGGCGACTTGCTTGAACAACTCTTCGCCAAAGGGGACTTCGTTTTGCCAATCGACCGAGGAAACCCACAGGCGGACGATGTCGGCTCCGTATTGGTTGTAGAAATAGGCGGCGTCGGTCGGTTTACCGGCTTTACCAACGGCGGATTTCGCGAGCTTCTTTTTGTCCTTATCGACTACGAAGCCGTGGGTCATCACGGTCTTGTAGGGTGCGTGGCCGCGATAGCCGGTGCTGAGCATCAATGAGCTTTGGAACCAGCCGCGGTGTTGGTCGGTGGCTTCCAGATAAAGGTCTGCTGGGCAATGGAGCTGCGGGTGAGCGTCGAGCACGGCGGCGTGCGAGCAGCCGGAGTCGATCCAGACATCCAGGGTGTCGCGGCATTTTTTCGAGCCCAAGGGCAACCCGAGCAGCGCCGCGAGTTCGGCATCGGATTTTTCAAACCAGAAGTTGGTACCTTGCTTTTCGACCAGCGCCGCAACCTTGAGCGCGAGCTCTGACGAGAGGATGACCTCGCCGGTTTCACTGAAGAAAACTGGCAAGGGTACGCCCCAAGTGCGCTGACGAGAAATGCACCAATCTGGGCGAGATTCGACGGTGCCGTAGATCCGATTCCGGCCCCACGCAGGCAGCCACGCGACCTTATCGATTTCCGTAAGTGCTTGGCCACGCAAGGTTTCGAGGGAGATGAAGAATTGCTCGACGGCGCGGAACAGAATCGGCGTTTTTGAGCGCCAACAATGCGGGTAGGAGTGCTTGTAAACTTCCTGGCCAAGCAAATGACCGCTCGCGGCGAGAATCTCGATGATCCGACCGTTGGACTTAAAAACATGCATCCCGACGAGTTCGTCAAGGCCGACTTCGGCGGTGAATTGACCCGCGTCATCGACCGGTGATAGCACCGCGAGGCCGTTTTGCTGGCCAGCCACGTAGTCGTCCGCGCCGTGGCCAGGAGCGATGTGAACCGCGCCAGTGCCAGTCTCGGTGGTGACAAAGTTGGCAAGGATCAACTTGGAGCTGCGGTCCAGAAAAGGATGGCGTGCCTCGCGGCCATCAAGCGTGCGACCTTTGATTTCATCCAGCGTTTCCACCAACACGAAGCCCGTTTTTTCGGCGAAGGATTCGACCAGTTCGCGGACGATGACAAAAGTTTGTTCGAGCTCACCGTTGGCGAATTTGCCGACGACGTAGGTGAAATCTGGGTGAACTGCGATGGCTAGATTGGCCGGCAGCGTCCACGGGGTGGTGGTCCAAATCACCATGCTGCCCTCGCCATCGACGAAGGGAAACTTCACGAAAATCGCCGGGCTTTCCTTGTCGGCATATTCGACCTCGGCCTCGGCGAGCGCGGTTTGAGCGCCATAGGACCACTGGACCGGCTTCTTGGCTTGATAAATCGAGCCGTTAGCCACCAGCTTGGCGAAAACCCGTAGGATGTTGGCCTCGTAACCAGGGTCCATGGTGAGATAGGGATTTGCCCAGTCCGCGAAAACTCCGAGGCGCCGAAACGAGCCACGTTGGATGTCGATGTATTTTAGCGCAAAATCACTGCAGCGGCGGCGGATTTCCGCAGGCTCAAGCCCGGCAGTTTCCTTGACCACTTTGAACTCAATCGGCAGACCGTGGCAATCCCAGCCGGGCACCAAGGGCGCGGCGAATCCGGCCATGGTCTTGGATTTCACCACCAAATCCTTGAGCAACTTGTTGAGCGCGGTGCCCATGTGGACGTCGCCATTGGCGAAGGGTGGACCGTCGTGGAGGATGAATTCCGAGGCGTTTTGCGAGCGGCGGCGGGCGAGAATTTTCTCGTAGAGGCCGTCATTTTCCCACTTCGCCAGGCGGGTAGGCTCGTTCTGCACCAAATCTGCCCGCATCGGGAAAGTCGTTTGCGGAAGGCTCAGGGTGTCTTTGTAATTCGGGGCAGCGCTCATGACAGGGCGCGGACGCTAGCAATCCGCTTGGGTGGGGTCAACCACGGGAAAATGTACCTTCCGCGGCAGGAGGGTTTTGGGGGGCGATTTCAGCACCATCATTTTGAGTTGGTGTGGGCGAAGCTCTTGAATTACGGTGGCGTTCCCCGAGGGGAATTTATGGCGATACAAGGTGAAGAATTGGCTCTGGCTTGCGCGAAGGCGGCAGATGAAGTGAAAGCGGAAAACATCCGGGTCTGGGATATGCGCGGGGTTTCAAACCTGACGGATTACATGATGATCTGCTCAGGCACCTCGATGCCGCAGTTGCGGGCGATTTTACGCGATGTGGCCGGCACGGTGGAAGAACTCCACGGCGTGAAACCGCACATGAGTGAAGGCAAGGCAGATACCCGCTGGGTGGTCTTGGACTACATCGATGTGATGGTCCACGTGATGCACGACGAATTGCGCGAGTATTACAATTTGGAAGAATTGTGGCAGGACGCCAAGGAAGTGACTTGGGCCGCGACAGGTGACGCTTAAGCTCCAATCACCGTAAACTGACGGTGAAATTTTTCGGAATAGAGATCGGGTTGAAGTTCTCTCATCATAGCAGATGAGTGAATTTGCCGAGTTAGTAGATCGCCATTACCAAGCGTTATTTCGCTTTGGGATGTCGTTGACTCACAATGTGGATCGAGCTTCGGACTTGGTCCAAGAGACTTTCTGCATTTGGGCGGCAAAAAACGACCAACTGCGTGACCGCTCGAAGGCCAAAACTTGGCTTTTCACCACCCTGCACCGGGAATTTCTGAGCCAACGACGGCGGGCAGCTCGATTTTCCGATGAACCACTGGATGAGGCCAGGGAAGAAGCCGTCACAGCTCCGGAAGAGGATGCAGAACGCCAAATCGACGGCCAAAAAGCGCTGACTTTGTTAAGCACCCTTGAGGACGCTTACCGCGCACCGCTTGCGCTTTTTTATCTGCAACAGCATAGCTATAAAGAAATTGCGGAGATTTTAGAGATCCCGATCGGGACCGTGATGTCACGGCTTTCTCGCGGTAAGGAAATGCTTCGGCGGCGGATGACCCGCGAGCCAAGCCAAGCCCCTCAAAATATTGTCCAAATCGAGCCGGGAGGGGGGCAACAGCGCCGTGGATAAGGAACAAGCACGTTTCATCCTGCGAAGTTTTCGCCCCGATGGCGCGGACGTGGAAAATGCGGATTTCAGCGAGGCGCTAAAATTAGCGTTAGAGAACCGCGAGCTTGGTGAGTGGCTGGCGAGCGAGCGGGCCTTGGATGCGGCATTCGCTCAGGCGCTGAGCTTGCTCGATTTACCGCCAAACTTACGAGCTCAGATTTTCGCCGGGCTGGCCAGCTCTCGCGCCGATTTCCCTCAACCCGAAAATGCCACGGATGCGGCTTTGATCGGGATGCTGGCGATGATCCGAGTGCCGCGGGGCTTGCGCGATGAGGTGCTGACTGCGATGAGCAGCACTGCGTCAAAATCACCGGTTAACTCCAACCTACCCACTTTTTGGCGACAGCTCCTGCCGTGGGCAGCAGCTGCGGGGATCGCGCTCGCATTTTGGGTCACTCGTTCTGGGAGCACGGCTGCGACAGGAGCAAGCGCACGATTGGCCCCACCTTTGGTTCCGATTGAAGTGGTGCAGGCAGGCTTTATTCGGACGTTTGAAGCGCCCTCGTTCCGCTTGGACAAACAGCGCGATGACCCTCAAATGCTTGTGGAGCATTTGAAAAGACACCAATTACCCTGCCCAGGCTGTTTGCCTTGTGGGTTAAAAAACATCCAGGGAATCGGTTGCCGAGAATTGGTCATCGATGGCAAACGCGGCTCCCTGATTTGTTTTGAAGTAGGCGATCAAGGGATCATTCATCTGTTGATTTTTCGCCGCGAAGATGTGAGCGGTGAATTCCCGGCGAAGGATCAGCCACAATTTGACCAAAATGGTTGCTGGGCCAGCGCACGCTGGGAAGATGGTACCAACGTGATGCTGGTGATGAGCCATACCGAAATCAGCAAGTTGGCGGCCTTATTCTAGACTTGGCGACTTGATTTGAGCCGTGTCTGGTGTTTTGCTCAACCCATGCTGGAAATTTATCTCCGCATTCGCGGGCTGACCCAAAGTTTCAAGGATCATCAGGTGTTGCGTGGAATCGACATGGAAATCTTCCGTGGCGAAACCTTAGTGATTATTGGCAGCTCCGGTGGCGGTAAGTCGTTGTTACTCAAACACCTCGCTGGCTTATTGCGGCCGACGAGTGGCAGCATTGAGCTGGCAGGGGTGGAAATTTCGACACTCACCGAGCGCGAACTGGGGCCGATCCGCCAGCAAATGGGAGTGCTATTTCAAGGTGGGGCCTTATTCGACTCGTTGACGGTCGCCGAAAACATCGCGTTTCCGCTCCGCGAAATGGGTGGAGTGGAGGAGTCTCAGATCGACGCCCGAATCGCAGAAGTCTTGGCCATCGTCGGCCTGCACGGGCACGATCAAAAACTACCGGCCGAGCTTTCCGGTGGCATGCGCAAACGTGTCGCACTGGCTCGTGCGGTAGTGACCCGACCGGCCTGTGTGCTTTATGATGAGCCTCACGCCGGGCTAGATCCGCAAACCGCAGACTCGATCGATCACCTGATTAAAAATTTACAACGAACTCACGGCATCACCAGCGTGGTGGTCACTCACGAGATGAAAAGTATCTTTCACATCGCTGACCGAATTATTTTCCTCGAAAACGGTCGAGTCGCCTGGACCGGGACAACCGCTGAATTGCAGGCAAGCCAAAATCCAGAATTACGAGCCTTCGTCGAGGGCGATTCGGGCGAAGCTTGGGAATAAATTCGGGCGATTTGCGCCAGCGCCTTCCCGCCCAAGTCAGCCGCGATGACTGATCGTCGTAGGAAACGATGAATCGATCTCGCCCAAGACTTCTTTGAGATGAGCTATGGAATCGAATCGAAGCGCTTGCTTGTAGATCTAAACTCGCCCTCATACAACCTTCCCAATTGCGCTAGCTGCTTGAATAAGCCCGGCTTATTTGTCACCTAACGCTAAACATTTTAAACATCAGTAAAGGTATTTAGTCGTGAAGCTTGCGCTTATCGGCACAAAATTTAAGAAGATTTTTATTAAGTCGTTTGGCCAAATCAATTGATAGTTCGATTCGGGGGCGGTTCTTCATTCCAGTTTTAACATATTGAAGATCTCTTGAACAATAGGACTCATTCAACAGATTAATGATTTCTTGATCGTTTGACTGAGGGCTAAAATATTCATTGAGGTTTTTTTCAAGTGCCTCTGCGTAAATTTTCGTCAAATTATGTCCTAGTTTTTTAAGCTCTGGCTCAGAAAATCCAATTCCTCTAAGGAAAGCTTTGATGAATAGCTCAATTGATTGAGCTATTAAAAACAACAACGGTGGACTGCCTTCAAAATTTGAGCTGTTTTCGATGATTGTCTTTGCTGCCTCAAAATATTGACGGCCACTCGTGTAGAGCCGTGCCGAGTTTAAGCGATCCATTTCAGCCGCGTGTGTTTCAGATTCACTCGGACTTGGAAGCTCCTAGAATTGCGGCAGCAGCGGCTTCTATTTCGGTGAGCTTCTCGCGTTGAGGTGCGGCACCGCGGGCTTGGTCGGGCTTGCCGCCACCTTTGCCGCCAGCCAAGGCAGCGAGGTCACGGAGCAGATCGCCGGCTTTGAGACCTTTGGCGAGCGCATCGGGGCCGCAGTGGGTGGCGAGGTGGAGTTTCTCGCCGTCGTCGACGATGAGCAGGGCGGCACCGGCAAAGTGCTTTTTCTTGAGGCCGTTCTGGAGCTCTTGCAGCAGCGAGGCGTCAGACTCGAAGCAGACGATGATGGGCTGGCCATTTTTCGTGGCTGAATCGATAAGCTCGGCGAGGGATGCGTCGGCGAGGGCGGCAGCTTGGGCGGACTGAAATTTTTTGAGGCGTTTTTCGGCTTCGATGGCAGCTTGTTGGGTTTCCCCAAGCGTCCGCTCGCCGTGGCCGATGGTGGCGTTGATCTGGGAAATGTCGGCCCGCTCGACCAGCATGGCTTCCATGATGTGAGGGAAGTCGTTCACCGTGACGGCGTCTTCACCGAGGGCGGCGAGCTTTTCATTTGCAGCAGCGAGTTTGGCACGAGCGGCAGTGAGCTCGTGGTCCCACTTTTCGAGGTTGTCGCGAAGGTGAGCCCAAGCAGCTTCACCGCAGACCGCTTCGATCCGGCGAACCCCGGAGGCAATCGCGCCCTCGGATTTGATTTTGAAAAGGCCGATCTCGGAAGTGTTGCGGACGTGGGCACCGCCACAAAGTTCCATGGACGGACCGTCGAGCTGATTGGCTTGGCCACCGATTTGAACGACGCGGACGGTTTCGCCGTATTTGTCGCCGAAAAATTGCATGATGTCGGTACGACCTTTGATCGCGGCGTGTTTGACTTCAGTCCAGGAAACGGTGAGGCCTTGTTTGATCGCGCCGTTGACCATTTCTTCCATTTCGGCGACTTGCTCGGGCGTGACGGCGGCGCTGTTGAAGTCGAAGCGCAAGCGGTTTTCATCGACCGAGGAGCCTTGCTGCGCGGCGTCCTTGGAAATGACTTCGTGCAGCGCCCAATGGAGCAAGTGGGTGGCGCTGTGGTGAGCTTCGATCGGGCGGCGGCGGGCGGTGTCGAGTGTCAGCGTGACTTTGTCACCTATTTTTAGTTGAGATTTGAGATCTGAAATTTGAGATTGAGGAACGATGTGGGCACGAGCTTGGCCGATTTGTTGGGTGCCGGTAATTTCGATAATTTCTTCGCAGCCAGAG
Organism: Akkermansiaceae bacterium; assembly: GCA_043782285.1. GTDB lineage: Bacteria > Verrucomicrobiota > Verrucomicrobiia > Verrucomicrobiales > Akkermansiaceae > Luteolibacter. The sequence continues at coordinate 10,503 of JAYWAR010000324.1, forward strand.
GCCACAAGCACCTTGAGAGTGCCGGTGTCGCCGGCTTGGCCACCCATCTCGGCGTAGAAGACGGTCTGGTCGGTGATGACGAAGAGCGCGTTTTCTTGCGGGTGGATTTCAAGGATGGTAGCCTCGACGGAATCGTTCTCGAAGCCGGAGAACTCAGTGACGGCTTCGGTCGCGATGTCGAGGGCGCGGACGAGGGTGGATTTTTGCGCGGCACGAGAGCGTTCTTGTTGCTGCTCCATGAGTCTTTCGTACCCAACAATATCAACTTTCAGACCGCGCTCCGCACAGAGAAGCTGAGTTAAATCGATTGGGAATCCATACGTATCAGAGAGAATGTAAGCATTCATTCCCGAAAATTCCCGATTCTCGTTGATGGGTTTCGCCCAGGCTAAATCCCCGGAACTTCTCATGAATCCTTTGTGGTTTGCCTCCGACGCACGAAGCATGGACTCGAATTCGTTCAGTCCCCGGTCCAAGGTCTGATTAAAACTCGCTTCTTCATTTTCAAACGTCTGCCGGATGACGTCCTGACGATTCTTCAGTTCCGGGAAAACGTCACCCATCTCGGCGACCAGCGTTGCCACCAGCGCGCCGAAGAACGGCTTTTCTCCGGAGAACCCAAGTTGGCGACCATACCTCACGGCGCGGCGGAGGATGCGGCGGAGGACATAATTCCTCCCATTGTTCCCGGGCATGATCCCATCTGCGATGGAAAATGAAAGTGTCCGCAAGTGATCCGCAATCACGCGGAAGGCGATGGCGATTTTCATTTCCTCGGTGAAGAGGGAGCGGTCGGCACCGAGCTCGGGGTAGATATCAACGTAGGTTTTTCCGCTGAGTGCTTCGAGCTTGCGGAAGATCGGCTGAAAGACGTCGGTGGCGTAGTTGCTAGGTTTGATCGAGAAGTCGGTGAAGCCCTTGGTATTCTGGATGATCGAACAGGCGCGCTCAAAGCCCATGCCGGTATCGACATGCTTGGCCGGGAGCTCGCGGAAAGTACCGTCGGCCTCGGCGTTGTATTGGATAAAAACGAGGTTCCAGATCTCGATGCAGAGGTCCGAGTCGTTGTTGACGAG
>JAYWAR010000325.1:0-4196 GCA_043782285.1 Akkermansiaceae bacterium
TATCTGGTCCAGCAACTCCACTGTTACACCGGCGACTACACCGACAACCCCACCCCCGAGCGCATCCTCGAAACCATCGAACGCTACGAAGAAGACCTCTCCGACCGCGCCCGCCCTCATTTCCCGATCCGGGCCGTCATCACCGTCGGCGATGCTATCGAAATCACCGCAGCACGCGACCGCTCACAAGACGCGGACCCCATCACCGCAGAGATCCGGCAACGAATGGAGGAGCTGCTGGAGTCATCCAAAGCCAGCCGTAGGGTTGTGGCTATTGGGACAGAAATTTCATAAGTGAATGGAACCCGCATTTCCGCCACTCTCAGTCCGAGAGGGCGGACCTATCCACATCGTGAATTCACTTCAGTAATAACTCACCCTGATAAATTCTATTTCGTGGCTGCTGCTTTACTTGGTAGTTCGTGAACAGCAACTCATCTATGTTTCTGTCTGCTGATTTCAAATTGATTTCTCTTCGCGCGTTCACGGCCGTGAAGCAATATCCTCTAAACAGCTCCCGCGTGAATGGAGTATCGCTATTTGACACGGCCCATCGAATTCCGCGCTGATCCAGCTCGCGGCATAGTGCCGCCAAACGAATATGCTCAGCCTCTTTGAACTGGTCAGGAGTATATCGGTTGAAATCCGAATATCCGCCGAGCTTGTAATATGGCGGGTCGAAATAGACAAAATCTTGAGGACTAGCCTTTGCAAGGCAGAGTTCGAAGTCTCCATTAAAAATCTCAACTTTGTCCAAAAGCTTTGATACACCCTTGAGATTGGATGGATCGTAATAGCGACGATCATATTCCCCATATGGAACATTAAAATACCCCCGTTTATTAACTCTAAAAAGTCCTCTGAAACAGGTCTTATTTAAGTAGATAAATGCGGCCGCTCGCTCGAATTGAGTTCTGTGAAAAGATGCGTGCTTAGATCTTAGCTCAAGGAAGTACGACTTTTCATTTGGCATGGTGTCAAGTAGCTTAGCAACTTGTTCCCAGTCATCCCGTATCGCTTTATAGGTGTCAACCAACCAGTCGTTCACGTCAGAAATCACCGCATTTTTCCAATCCGCCGCCATAAAGACACTACCACCACCGACGAAGGGTTCGTAAAAGCAGTCAAAGTTCTCTGGAAAGCACGCCAGTAATTGATCAGCGATACTTTGCTTTCCACCTGCCCATTTGATGAATGGGCCGATATTGTTCTTGAACCTTACCATGGAAAAAGTGAACTACAGTGCAGCCCACCGGGGCAAGGAAAAAATGATGGTCGCATGAACATGCGAGGTCATTTGATTCGGGCAAGTTCCGTGCACACAACTAAATCATGACTCGTATCGAACGCTATTCGAAACTACCTTGGAATCACGAGCTTTGGACCCTCGTTCGCTATTTTCGATCTTTGCGGCTCACGGGTCGGAAGATGCCCGAATGGCTGAATACCCTGCGAAACGACGCGTGTGTGCCCGCGCAGACAAAGAAGTTTCCAATAGATCCCCTGCTTGTCGAATTGCTGGTGAATTACATACAAGACTCGTCGGACTTGCTGAAGAAAGCTTTAGTCGCATTGCGCACTGAGGATGAAGCGTTAGCATTCTGTAAAACGGAAAAGTTTATCGTCGGCTCCACAACAACACAAAATCTATCGCATCATCAATCCTCCAAGGCATTGATAGCAACCGTCTCGGGTATCGTACAAAAAGCGTGTGCTGATGCGGGAGTAGGAGTGGACCTTGATCCCCAACGACGCGCCATCTGGTTCTCGGAACACGCCTTACATGTTAGTGCGCGTAACCTAGACGGCGCTATTCCTTCACTTGAAAATCCGACTGCGATCTGGGAAATCAAAGAATATTGGGGCAAAACAAGCGGAGGCAGCAAAATGAGCGATGCCGTTTATGAATGCCAATTGGTGGGCCTTGAATTAAAAATATTTGAAACAAAAAGTGGCGTGCCTATCGACCACATTGTTTTTGTAGATGGCAAAGACCAATGGAATAGCCGCAAGTCCGATCTGTTGCGATTCATCGATCTGCACCAGCAGGGTCTCATTGATCACCTTATCATTGGTCGTGAGGTTGAAACCGAATGGCCGACTATAGCGATCGCAATTGCTTCCAAATAAACTGGAAGTTCCCAGCGATGGATGGCGCCCATCTAAACTAAAAACAATGAACCCTATCCTCCTCCGCGTCTCCGTCATCACCGTGGCACTGGTCATCTGGTTTTGGACGCAGAAATTGATTGCCCGGAAGAGCGGTGAAATGAGTGGAATCGGCGACGCAGTTCACCGTCTAACTGCGGGGTTGCATGGCTATTTCGCGACGCATGATAAGTCTGCTAACCGGGCACTTATTATTAGCTCGCTGGGCATCGACGTGCTTGGTATTTCACTGATCGTCATTGCTATTTTCGGGCAGAGTTTTGCGCCATTTATCGGGATCATCATCGTCTTCAGCTTGCGGCAGATCTCGCAACTCTGCTGCACCTTGCCACCGCCGCCTGGGATCATCTGGCCCGATCCGGGGTTTCCCACGGTGCTTGTCACCTATGATGTCGGCAACGATTTCTTCTTCTCCGGCCACACCGCACTTGCGGTGCTTGGGGCGATCGAGATTTGCCAACTCGGGCCGTGGTGGTTGGGGGCGATCACGGTCGTCGTCGCACTCGGCGAGGCTCTGATCGTGCTGGTCCTGCGTGCTCACTACACGCTGGACGTGATCGCCGGTGCCTTCGCGGCGTGGTTCGCTGCGGACATGGCAGCCCGCCTTGCGCCATTCGTCGATGGTTGGCTGAAGTGAATGATTGTGGATTGGAGATATGGGTTCAAACTCTGGTTATGCAAATTCCCCGTGTGACAGTTCTTCTCGCGCTGCTAGGTATCACTCCGCTGTTAGCCCAAGCGGAAATCCCAGCCAATCCGCTGGTGACTCCCAAGAAATTTAAGACCCGCGCGGTGGGCGGAGGCGTGAATCCGGGGGCGACGGTGGACGCTGGAAAATCCGCGAATCCGGGCGTGCGCTATGTCACCCACGTCGTGCTTAGTGAGTCGCGGATGTGGACTAACACCGAAGGCAAACCACTCGAAGCGAAGCTCATCGCCTATGAAGACCTCGTCGCGGAAGCACCCGAAGGCGCGGAGGAACCGGTGATGCCCGCAGCGCCGGCCAATCCCACGGTCACTCGCGGCGGAAAGGTCCGGTTGTTAGTGAGTCAGAAGCCGGCGGAGATCGCGCTCGACCGGCTAAGCGTGGCGGACCGGGAATTCATCGGCCAATTGCAGGCCGCACTCGCGAAAAAAGCGGCGGCGGGCCGATGACCTGACTACTTCGTTAGAGTGGCGAACCACGCCTTAGTCGCAGGTCGGTTGAGGAGGGCGAGGGCAAGGATCGGATAGACGCACGACACCACCACTCCGCCGATTGCACCACCGGCCATGAATCCCGACATCATGCCTGAAACGGCGGCGGGAGCCTTGGAACTTGCCAGCATTCCTTGAGTCATTTCCTGCATCGCCGGAATCATGATGGTGATGGCCAATACTAAGTTGATGAGTTTTGCACCCAGCGACGACCATGCATAAGTGTTCGACCATTTAAGGCCGTTTCGCCGCTTTTGCAGCAGTTGGATGCCGGCGATGATCATCGGAATCGCCACTAACAGCGAGAGGACGCCGGAGGTGATGGTCACTGGGCTGATCTTTGTTTGCATGGCGATTTGCGCATCCATCTGACCCGCTGGGCTGAACTTGAGAAATGGATTTCCCACCAGCGCGACGAACAACCCCCACCCAGCGCCTATCAACCCGAAGCCTGCGAACACCAGATGTAAGATGCCGAACACTTTGACCGCCGGCGGCTCGCCTAACATGACAGGCGGAAGCGGGGTGAAGCCTTGGGGCAAGAAAGGTTGGTGAAGAGCTGGTTCATTCATACCGCAGCATCAGAGGGAAGGATCCCCGGGATGTCGAGCACGCTGCGAGGGACTCAGGCGACCCGTTGGCTTGGTGACAAGGCAATGATTCAACGTGCCAGTCGTGCGCTCACCAACCTCGCCACCAAAAACCCTGCAACCTTGTAAGTTGCAGGGTTTCAAGAGTGGTACACCCGGAGGAACTCGAATCCCCAACCTTCTGATTCGTAGTCAGACGCTCTATCCAATTGAGCTACGGGTGCCTTGCGACAGGCGCGG
>JAYWAR010000326.1:0-11408 GCA_043782285.1 Akkermansiaceae bacterium
AATCGGCGATGAGTGGATAGTTCGCAGGACGGCCCGCTTCGGCGAGGTCGTGAATCTGTAGAACCAGTCGTTCACCTGCTGCGGCAAAGTCCGCGACGACTGCGGCAAGTAGGCAGTTTTTACCGAGCGAGTGATTGTGAAAATGCCAGATGTCGGGCGGTCCACCGAGGGCTTGGCGAGCGGCGGCGTGCAGCGATGATTTTAAGATTTCGACGTTAAACTCGGCAGGGGTGCTGAGGTACTGGAGGCCGGGAACTTGGCGGTGCTGTGGGTAAGAAGCGCTGGTTAGATTCTGGGCGGGGAGATGCCAGTCACTTGGCCGGCAATCACCGCTGAGGATGACGTGCGGGACGGCCGCAGCGCTCAAAGCGCGGCAGGCAGATTCGATCACTTGGCTCACCCCACCTGGCTCGAGGTGATAGTGAACGATGGCGACGCTCATTTGGGGATTTCGCCGATTCAAGCGGTCTTTCCGTCGGCTTTGGTTTTGTGAAACTGAGGAGTGACGGGAGCTTTGTCTGGAACGATTTTTTCGATCGACTCGAGAGGCACCCAGCCGCGGGTTTTGGTGGCGAAAGCGACGTAGGCCCAGCGCCCGGACTGAAAGATAATTTCGCAGACTGAGCCGGGTGGGGCGTCGATGACTTCGGGCGCGGTGCGAGCGGCATCGGTGTGGAGCACCACTTTTTCTTCAATGATGACGGCTTGTCGTTCAAGCGTGGCGAACTCGGCGTCGTTTGGAAAATAGCGCCACGCGAGAATTCCAACTGAGGCCGCGATCGGGCCGATTGCCAAAGCCACGATCGCTAGCCAGCGCAGCTGCGCACCGGAACGGGTGGCGGGAAAAACAAGTATTGCTAGGCCACAGAGCCAGAGACCACTCCAAGTTAGAGCTTGCCAATTTGATAGCGGGAATTTGGCGATGGTGTATTGGAATTCCGGACGATTGACTACGATGGTACCGTATCGACGTTCGAGGAAACGCAGGTTTTGGCGGGCTTCTTGGTGGCTAGAATCGCGAAGCAATGCGCGGCGATAATAGAGTGCGGCAGTGCCGGGAGAGTTGGAACGGTAGCAGGCATTGCCGATGTTGTAGAGCGTATCTGCAGAGAGTTGTTGATAGTTTCCGGCACTGAGCCAGAGCCTCACGGCGTCAGTATATTTCGCGGATTGATAGGCTTCGATTGCTTGGCTGGCGAGGTCTGCGGCTCGGGATGGAGTTGCAAGTGATAGGGTGCTGAGGGCGATGCAGGCGAGTATCGCGCGACGCAGCAGCTTGAGAATTTGATCGCGACGTTGTGGATGGAGCCCCGTTGTTGGTTTTTCGGCGCGGAAACAAACGGCATCGCGCTCGGTAAGCACGGCTTGGAGATCCGGAGAGGAATTGCTGCCGAGCCAACGCTCGATGAATGCTCCGGTGGACTTGAGGAATGCGTTGTCATCGGCAGATTTGGATTTTTCGAGGTCGCGGAGTTCCTTGAGCTGTGCCTGCTGGCGGGGGCTTTGGCGGAAGCGTGAAGCGTAGCGCATCCAACTGGCTTTGGTAATAAGTGCCAATGCGATTAGACCGGCAAGCGCGTGGCCAAGCCAAGAAGGAAGGGCCGTTGCGGTTGGAATCGTGAGGTGGGTTGGGTGAAGCGGTGCGAGGATGTCGGTCATGCGCTCGAAGGGGACTGCTTGCGACTGCGGCGCCAAGTCTGAGCTTGGATGGGAGGAGACCGTGGGTCGCATTTGGAGGGCGATCGGGTCGGTGGTGAGAGTCTTGTAAATTTTATCTTTGGGGTCGAAGTAGACTAAACGAAAAGGTGGAATTGCAGATTTCATTTCCAACGAGCGGATGGATTGGTGGAAAACCACGCTGCCAGAGACTTGGCGGCGTTCATCACCGCGTTGCTCGGTGGTGGTGCCGTAAACTTTCCAGCCGGCGTCGTTTTCAAGGTTTGGCGGATGTAGGGTATCGAGATTGCCACTGCCGCTGATGATCAAATCGACCGAGATGGGCTCGCCTTCTTGGACTTCAAGGCTAGCGCTATTCGCTCGGAGCTTGAAGTTTCCGACAGCATTTTCAAAGCCTTCGGGGGCTCCTTCGGGCAGTGGTTTCGCTTGGATTTCTAGCTTGGGAACCTGAAGATAGACCTCGGCGCTAACCTGACGTGGAAAGGGTTCCATTACCATTTCACGGGTCATTAGACGGACTTTTGCCGGGCCAATCCCAATTTTCCCGATGCGAGTCGGAGTGAAAGTACTTGGATAGGCAACTGCGACATAAGGCTGCCCTAACAAATTGATTCGGCTTCGCATCGGTGAAGGTTGAAAGCGCCATGCCGTCACGCCGTCGCGTTCGAAATCTGGAATTCCCCAGTCTTCGATGATCATCTCTTCTGGAACGTAGATCTTGATTTCAGTGGCGGTGGTTTCGTTTTCGAAAGGCCGGTCATTCATCGTTCTGAAAGAGCTGGCATAGCGGATCGTTTTGTCTCCAATCTTCACCTCGGACCACTGAAGTTCGTCTGGGTTAAAGACTGCGAATGGGAGTGATTCCGTGAGTGTTTTGAGACGGTTCACGGTCACTTGAATCGGAGGGATCACCATTTTACCGACTTCGTAGGTGCTGATGAGGTATTCAAAAACGTACTCGATGCTTCGGCTTCCTGGGAGCATTCGTTTCAGCAAACCTCTGCCGGTAGGTTGGATGCTGAGGTTTTTGACTTTGGGGATTTCGGGTGCGCCGTCAGGCTCGCCACCGATCACGGAAATTTCGAACAGCGCTTGTTCGCCGCGTGCTAGAAATGAAGTTGAAAGTCGGCTAGTTGTTTGTCCATGGACATGGCTAAAGAGTAAAATCCAGAGTGGGATGATACGGCAGCTGCGATTAAAATAGTTCCAGATATTCATGATATTACCAATCTTTCTCAGCATCGCGGAATTCTCGGCGGCCCGGGGAGAGTGGCCCTTTTTCGAGATCTGCATTTTCTTTTAAAATTCGATGAGCGCGCTGTTGGGGCGACTCGTTGGGGTTTTTATCGTCTTTGTCGCCGTCTTTGGTGGGATCTGGTTTTTTAGAGTCGCCTTTTTCCCCTTCTTCTTGTCGCTCGCCATTTTTATCAGAGTTGTCTTTGGGGGTATTTTCGCCTTTGCCCTTAGCGCGGGGTTTTTTGGGACCTTTGTCGTCGCCGCCGCCTTCTTGGGGTTTATTTGGGTCATCGCCTGCCTGAGGTGGACCCTCGCCGGGTTGGGGCTGTGGCATTGATTGCTGGCTATCTTGTTGTTCTTGGTCCAATAATTCAGCGAGTCGATTCAGATAGGTGCGAGTCAGTTTGGAGTTGATCTCGGCGAGTTTGTCGGCTGGGAAAAGCGAACGTATCGAATCATAGTGGCGGGTGGCATCCGTCCAGTTGGTGATAAGAGATTCAAATTTGAGGTAGCCATTCGTGTCGCCCTGGTCTGGGGTTTCCGATTCACGCAGTTTTGCGAGGGCGTCTTTGACGAGGGTCTCAAAACGCTCGAGGTTAGGAAGCGACTCGGGTTCGTTAGGATAAGTTTCACCTGATAAGCTTTTCCAGCCGAGTTGGAATAATGAGTTGCCTAAGCCTGCGTGACTGATGGCTTGGACCTTGGTGTCACTGGATCGAAGCGACTGGCTAAAAGCAGTACGCGCTGCCCGAAAATCTTCTGTGCGGTAGGCGGCAGTCGCTTCGCCGAGATAGAAACGAGCTTGAGTTTCTGGGTTGGTAGCGGTTTCTGCGAGTTGATGGTAAGTGGTACGTGCTTGCTGGTCGTTTTTTTCGATTAGCGCCTTTTTCGCTAAAGCCACATTACCGGCTCGAGCGGCGGGAGACAGAAGAAAGAGGGTGGCAAGCAAAATTATGAGACGAATGCCTTTCCAGCGGGTTCCGGCGACGATGGAGACGCTAAGAAATAGAATCGCGGGAAAAATCAGCCATTGATAGAATTCGATTGAGATTCGACGTTCACGTCCTTCCATTTGAAAGGCGTCCAGTCCCAGCACTACCGATTTAACCATCGCAGGAATGTCCAGTCCCGAGTCGGCGGTGGTGAAGCGGCCCTTGGTTTTTTCCGCCAGTTTGCGCAGTACCTCGGTTTGCAAGCGACTGATGACTGGGTGACCTGAGCGATCGAGCATTTGACCTTGGGCTGAATTTGGGCTGGGAACAAAGCTGCCGTCCTCGGTGCCGACGCCGATGGCGATGATGTAAATGCCAGCTTGTTCGGCTTCGGCGATGATTGCATCAAGATCGCCCTCGTGTTTTTCACCGTCGCTGAGGATGACGAGAGCGTTATTTTTTTGGCCAGTTTTTTTCAAAGTTTCAGCGGCGAGGTGAACGGCAGCGGCGAGATCGGAACCACCGAGGGGTGCCCAGGTTTCATCGATTTGTTCAACGGTCTCGCGCACGGCACTGTGGTCGATGGTAAGCGGTGCATAGAGATAAGGGGTGCCCGCAAACCCGAGAAATCCAATCCGCTCGTTGGGCATCGCTTCGAGCAGTTCATAGATGATCACTTTTGCTTGGGTGAGGCGGTCGGGTTTGACGTCACGGACGCGCATGCTTTTCGAAATGTCGAGGGCGATCATCACATTGCGGCCGAGGCTTTTTTCAGTTTTGGTACCAGCGTCTCCTTGTGGCCGGGCAAGGGCGATGATCGCGGCGGCGCAGGCGGCTAGCAGGAAAAACAAAGCAAAACTGCGGGGCAGGGAATTGCTGCGTTTGAGCAAGGTATCGCGCAGTCGAGGGGCGACGAAGGCGGTCCATTGCTGTCGTCGCAGCCGGGATGTTAGCAGGGCAACCGCGCTAAGAATAGGCAGCAGAATTAGTAAAACGAGCCAACCAGATTGGGCGAAGTTCATCAGATCAGCGGGACGAAGGTGGATTGAACGCAAAGTACGCTGCCGAGGCCATCGCCGCGAGCAGCATGACGGCTACAAATCCGGGGAAAAGCTCGGTATCATCGATCACCGTGAGGCTCTTGGTGTCGGTTTTTTCGAGCTTGTCGATGGTGGTGAAAGTTTTCTTTAAAGTGGCCAGATCTTGTGCCCAATAGTGCTCAGCGCCGGTGAGTTTGGCAATTTTTTGAAGCGTTGGTAAATCGAACTCTTGATAGGGAAAGCGCATGATACTCTGGTCCACTCGACCTTCGGTGGTGCCGATGGCAACCGTGTAGATTTTAATTCCTAAGGTTTTTGCGTATTCTGCGGCTTCGAGTGGCGAGATTTTTCCCGAGTTACTCGCGCCGTCGGTGATGAGAACGATGATTTTGCTTTTGGCATCGCGGGCCTCAAGGCGCACTGAGGCAGCAGCGAGGGCCGAGCCGATGGCGGTGCCTTGTTCCTTGATCGTGCCTAGGTCATTACGATCATTCAGGCGCAGTTCGTTGAGCGATTTTCTCAACCACTGATGATCGAGTGTAATCGGGCTGGCATCGCGCGGTCTCCCGGCGAAGGCGACGAGCCCCATCCGATCTTCCGGGCGGCGGCTGATGAAATCGTCAACCACCTTTTTCGCGACATCAATGCGTTTCACCCGTTGTCCTTGATCAACGAAATCATCAATGTCCATTGAAAGGGAGAGATCTAACGCGATCATAATATCAATGCCGCTGGCTGAGCGACTTTGGTATTGGTTGCGCCAGACGGGACGAGCGATGGCGAGGATGGCGCAGAATAACGCAAGAAATGCCAGCGGTAGGCCGAAGTTCCAGGCGATATCCCGGACGCGCTGACCTAAGCTAACCAGTACCGAGAGGTTGGGGAAAATGACGGCTGTTTCAGCGCCTTTACCGCGGCGGAGGAGCAGCAGTAGCATGCTTGGAAGTAACAGGAGCAACCACGCGGCTTGGGCAAAACGGAAGTGCTCGAAAAATGCATTCATGTTGCGAAGCCGTGGTGTAAAATTTCGAGCAAAGTCTGTGATTCAGCGATCAGCTCAGCAGTGGTGATGTGAGGAGTTGCGGCAGAGTATTTGATCGCTGCGAGGCGAGAAAAACCAAGTTCGGCGGCATGGCGGGCGCTCGCGGAAAACGCTTGCAGTGCGTGGTGGCGGGCAAGATATTCTTCATGAGTTTCAAACAGCGCGGGATCTGCTGCGGCAGTGGCGAGGTATTTGCGGAGGATCAACGAAGATTGCACTGCGGCATCCTGTGCGGGAACGAGCTTGATGGTGGCTAAGGCAGTGGCTGCTTCGGCATGGGCGATTCGGCGAATTGCGAGTGGGTCTGACAGCGCTTGGCGGTTCTTTTTGAAAATCCAAACTGCGAGGACGATAAGCCCGAATAGTAGCACGGCTGCGACGATGATCATCGAAGCTTCGAGCCAAGGATCGGGAATCAAGTTCTCAGGTGAGCTCGGTTCCAATAACTCAAAATTGGCGGATTTATCGGTCATCAAGTTTCTATCCGGAGCGTCTGTGACTGCGTTTTTTCAAAAGTTGGTGCAGTGCGGCGAGGGTGTCGCCATTGGTGGGAAGATCCGCGGCATCGATGCCGTGTTTTTTGAAAATTGCGGCGACGCCTTCTCGTTGCCGCTTCATGAGTTTGGAGTAGCCCATTCTCAGGTTCGGGTTACTGGTGTTGATTTTTGTTTCGAAGCCGGTTTCCGGATCAATCATCGTCACTTTGCCGCCTTTCGGCAATTTGATCTCTAAGGGGTCCATCACCTGCAACGCGATGGTTTCGTGTTTGCGGGCTAGCTTGCCGAGAGGTTTCTCTAAGGAATCAGAGAAAAAATCAGAAATCATAAAAACTAACGATTTGCGGCGGAGGGTTCGCACCAAAAAATCGCAAGCTTCAGCGACCGAGGTTCCGGGTTTTTGTGGTTGAGTGACGAGGATTTCACGAATCATTCGCAGCAAGTGACGTTTCCCTTTTTCGGGTGGGATGAATAAAATCGGTTCATCGGCAAAGAGCAGGATACCGACTTTGTCACCATTGTGCAGCGCGCTGAAACCCAGCACTGCGGCAGTTTCTGCGGCGATTTCACGCTTGCTGAGAGAAACGCTGCCATAGTCCACTGAGGCGGATAGATCGACTGCGATCACGACTGAGAGCTCGCGTTCTTCACGGAATTTACGAATGAACGGCGTATTCATCCGGGCGGTGACGTTCCAATCGATGAACCGCACTTCGTCGCCGTGTTGATACTCGCGAAAGTCCTCGAAATCCAAGCCCTGCCCGCGGAACGACGACAGATATTCGCCAGAGAACGACTCGCGCACCAAGCGCCGGGCTTTCAGCTCCAGCTTGCGTACGCGCGCCATCATTTCGTCGATCTGTGATTCAGTCAGCATCGGTTGGGTTCCAATTTAAGCGGAGAATTTAAATCGCTCAGGGGACGGCGACTTTGCTCATGATTCGCTCAATCACCGAATCGGTAGTCATTTCCTCGGCTTCTGCTTCGTAGGTAAGGAGAATCCGGTGGCGTAGGACATCGAGGGCCATGTCTTTGACATCTTGTGGGGTGACAAACGCGCGACCTTGCATGAAGGCCAGCGCCCGTGCGGTGAGCGCGAGATTGATCGTGCCCCGTGGCGAAGCACCCGAGCGAATCAGGTTTTTCAGCGATGAATCGACCTGTGTGGGGAAACGAGTGGTGTGAATGATTTGAATGATGTATTTGCGGATCGCGGGGTCGATGTAAACTTGGTTGACCAAATCGCGGGAGGCGGCGACTTGTTCAGGAGTGGCTACAGATTTGGTTTGGTAGGGCGGGGTTGAGGTCGCCATTTTATCTAGAATTTCTAATTCTTCATCCTTGGTGGGATAGCCAACGGTGACTTTGAGGAGGAAGCGATCGAGTTGGGCTTCGGGGAGTTGGTAGGTGCCTTCTTGGTCGATTGGGTTCTGGGTCGCTAACACCAAGAATGGCTTGGGTAGCGGATAAGAGCGATCGCCGAGAGTGACTTGTCGTTCTTGCATCGCTTCAAGCAGTGCGGATTGGACTTTGGCAGGAGCCCGGTTGATTTCATCGGCAAGAATTAGATTGTTGAAAATTGGGCCAAGCTTCGGTTCGAACCGGGTTTCTTGCGGGTGATAGACCATCGTCCCGACTAGGTCGGCGGGGAGCAGGTCGGGGGTAAATTGGAAACGTGCGAACGATGCATGCAGCGAGCCGGAGAGTGCTTTGACGGCGAGTGTTTTGGCTAAGCCTGGCACTCCTTCTAGCAAAATGTGGCCGTTGCAGAGCAGTCCGATTAGCAATCGATCGACTAGCCGTTCTTGGCCGACGAGGACTTGGGCCATTTCGTCCTTCACCGCTTGGATCCAGCCACTTGTTTCTGCGATTTGCTCTTGCAAGGTTTCTGTTGTCATCGATTTCTGGCCTGACATTGCCATGTCAGCGAATCAGTGCAACCGACAAAGCGGTGAAATTTAATGGGAATCGCTCTAACATTGAGCTTGAGCGAGTCACAGCCATTTGATTTTTTTGAAAATGACCAGTTGAATCACGGCGATGAGTGCCATGATGAGCATCAGGCCGAGGTAGCCGTGGGGTTGGTAGAGCTCTGGCATGTTGAGTGGGAGTTTCACTCCTGACGGTGATTCAGGAGCGAAGTTCATGCCATAAACTCCGACGAGGAAGGTCAGTGGAATGAAAATCGAGGTGATGACGGTGAGCACCCGCATGACCTCGTTGGTGCGGAGGCCGACGCTGGAATGGTAGAGTTCCATCAGGCCGGTGGTGAGTTCTTTGTAGCTTTCAACTAAATCCATCAGTTGCACCGTATGGTCGTAGCAGTCGCGCAGAAAGACCTTGGTCGGGGAACTGATGTAGCCGGAGGTGTCATGCAAGAGGCTGTTAATCACATCTCGCAGCGGCCAGACGAAGCGCCGCAGTTGGGTCAGGCTGCGCTTGTATTCATGGAGAGAGAATACCATTTCACGAGAGGGTTTTTCGAGTAAGTCGTCTTCAAGTTCCTCAATGGCAGCACCGATTTCCTCGAGCACTGGGTAGTAATGGTCGATGATAGAATCGAGTAGAGCGTAGGCAAGGTAGTCTGCTTTGAGCTTTCGGATTGAGCCGCGACCCGAGCGGATGCGCTTGCGAACGGGATCAAACACGTCGTATTTCGCTTCTTCTTGGACGGTGATTAGGAAATTTTTACCGAGAAAAAAGCTCACTTGTTCGCCGTAAATCGTCCGCGCATTGTCCTGATAAACCATCTGTGCGATAATGAAGACATAGTCTGGAGCGAGTTCGACTTTGGGCCGTTGGCCGGTGTTGAGGACGTCTTCGAGTGCCAGTGGGTGAAGGTTGAATTTCTCGCCTAAAAGGGTCAGTGCCGCTAAATCGCCGAGACCGTCGATGTTAATCCAAGTGACTTTACGGCTGTCGAGATGCCCGGCTAACTCGGCAAGGTCAACGATTTCACGCTCTTCCAAGTGATCTTTGTCATACTCGAAAATCTGGATGCCGGGTTTGCAGCTTTTACCATCGACCAGATGCGGGAGCAGTGTTGCCGGCGAGGATCCCGGCGGGCCGTAGCGTTTGGTGAACATGCTCTCAAGTGTAAGGAGCGGGCTTGCTGAATCAAGCCAGTGGATCGGAGATTGTGGATTGCCTCGCCGGATCGCTGGGCCTGAATTAAAGCAAGGTGCCGTGAAGAATGATGCCTGCGATCGCAAAATAAATCACAAGTCCGGTGACATCGACTAAAGTCGCGACGAAGGGAGCAGACGAGGTTGCGGGGTCCAAACCGAGACGTTTGAGTAAAAAGGGCAACATCGAGCCGGAGATCGTGCCCCACAGAACCACTCCAATGAGAGAGATTCCGACGGTGAGAGCAATCAGTGGCCAGTGTTTGCCATAGGTGTCGGAAAAGGCTGACCAGATGGCGATTCGTAGCATTCCGATAGTGGCGAGGATCAGGCCGAGAGTAAGGCCCGATAGGATTTCCCGCCGCATCACTCGCCACCAATCCTTGAGGCGCACTTCTCCGATTGCCATTGCACGGATGATCAGCGTTGCCGCTTGGGAGCCACTGTTTCCGCCGCTAGAAATGATCAGAGGGACGAACATGGCTAACACCACGGCTTTAGAAATTTCTGCTTCGAAGTGCCCCATGGCAGTGGCGGTAAGCATTTCTCCCAGAAATAACACCACCAACCACGTCGCGCGTTTGCGAATCAAACGGCCTAGCGAAATATCCATGTAGGGCTCATCCAGGTGCTCCATACCGCCGATTTTTTGGATGTCTTCAGTCGCTTGTTGCTCTGCGACGTCGAGAATATCATCGACGGTAACAATTCCGACAAGACCGCCACGGCCGTCGATGACGGGTAGGACGCTGCGATCGTATTTGCGAAAAGCCGTCACCGCAGTTTCCTCGTCATCGGTGGCATGAAGTGCGGTGAAAACGCCGTCGCGCAGGTCGCTGACTTTTTTATCCAGAGGGCATAGGAGAAACTCGCGGATGCGGACGTCGTCGATTAGTTTACCCTCGGCATCGACGACATAGAGGACGTTGAGGGTTTCGCGATCGCTGCCGTTGTTACGAATGTGATCGAGTACTTGGCTGACGGTCCAAGCGTCGCGAATCACCAAATACTCGGAGGTCATTAAGCGACCGATGCTGCCTTCGGGATAGTCGAGCAATTTGAGTGCGATGATCCGCTCGGCGGGCGAGAGTGCATTGATCAGGCGGGCACAAACTTGGGTAGGAAGCTCTTCTAAGAGTGCGGTCCGGTCATCTGGGGCCATCGCATCGAGGATTTTGGCAGCCTCTTCGTTACCCATCGCGTGTAACAATTGTTCCTGCGACTCCATCGGCAGGTATTCGAACATTTCCGCAGCTTTGTCGGTGGTCAGTAAGCGGAATAAAATCGCCTGCTCGGCGGCGGAGAGCTGAGCCATGATTTCCACCGCATCGGCAGGCAACACGCTCGATAACTCCGCTTTAATCGCGACGAAATTCAGTGCTTGGAACAGTTGGATTAAGTTTGGGGACTGGGGATGCTGGCTCATCAGAAAATTGCTTTGCTTGATTCTTTGGGACGGATTGAGGCAGGTCGAGCCTTTGGTCCGCGTGAGGTGAATTTCGTCGGATGCGGAGCTCAAATATCGGTCGTGGGTGGCTCAAATTTTGGAAGATTCAGCTCCTTGATGGCGTACCATTTAGCTTGCCACTTTTTGGCGGATGCCTCAGAAAAGCCGTCCGCTCATTCTGGGGCTGCGCAAATTCTGTTGCTCCGCCCGGTATGGCGGATCAATCCTCAATTGCACGCTCACATGGAAAGCATTTCATCCCGTATTGCCAAGGTTTCCCCGTCACTTACGCTAGCCGTCACCGCACAGGCGAAAGCGATGATCGCCAAGGGCGAAGAAGTTTACGCGCTCGCTGGCGGCGAGCCGGAAGTCGACACCCCACAGTTTATTAAGGACGCTGCCATTGAGGCCC
>JAYWAR010000327.1:0-4126 GCA_043782285.1 Akkermansiaceae bacterium
TCGCGACTTCATGGCCATTACCCATGCCTGCTTCGCCCAAAAAATTCTTTGCATCCGTATGAATCTGGTTGCGCTGAGCAATGTCGAGAACTCCAGCAAAAGGGCTGTAGACTTGGAACGCTTCAACCACAACTGCGGAAGCTCCACTGATTTTGCTTTCGATTGAGTCGATCCATACATCGTCATTAGCCACTGTACGCGGCGCGCGCAGGTGCAAGGTTCCCGTAAATTTACCTTCCGCCGCACTGGATCCAACCACAGTATAAGGACCCGCAATCAAGTCATTCACTCCCAGAAGAATTTCTGAACCCGATTGCAAATCGAGCAGCGCATTTTGATTTGCCGCACCATTGAGTTGAGTGCCAGCTTCAAGCAGAATCGCACCACCCTTACCCGCGCTGTTGAAGTGATCTGCCGCGACACTGATTTTAGAACCTGCTGCCAGCGTCAAATCTCCCCGTGCCGAAAGAGAAATAGTACCTCCAGTTTTTCCAGAAGCGTCAATCGTTCCAGTCACGTGAATCCTACCCAAGTCGGTTGAAAGTGAGAACTCGTGGCTACGATTTTTATTAGCAATTGTCACGTCGCCATTGCGAATTCTAAAATTACGCAAAGCATTAAAGCCACCGCCATCAAGTGCCGCAGAGATCGTGTTAAACGAAGCGAGGCTGCTAACATCGAGCGATCCTACGTCCAACAGAAATTTACCAGATTCACCTTCAGAATTGCCAGGTACGCTGATGCTGGCCTCCCCGTGAAGTTTCCCTTGGCTAGAAAAAACACCCTGCGGTGTATTCACTCTCAGGGTTCCAGCGTTTCCCCCTTCGACAGCTGCCGCAACCGAGACATTCGCAGTATCATTCAAGATCACATTCCCAATTGTTGACTCTAAGCAAATCACCCCAGCATTCGAAAAACGTTGCTGCTCATTAAACATACGCAAACTGCCAGCAACAGAGAGATTACCCCCGATTTTTAAAGGCCCTTCAATCGCCCGAAGAGTCAACTGGCCGCTTGGCAACAGAATATCTGTGTTCACCGTCATACTTGCTCCCTCCAAAATCAAACTGGCACCAAGTTCTCCAGTTACAACCGCAGTCGCACCGGTACCTGTAAGCGAAACCGCTTGAGCCGAATGAATGACATAAGTTGCCGCCTTCGCACCCGTGATGAGCGGCGTATTCCCTGTCAAATTACCCGAAGTCGAAAACGCCCCTGTACCCTCAAACAAAATCCGACTCGAAGCATTAAGCGACACGTCTTGATAACCCGAAACTACAACATGATTTTCCCCTAAATGGATTGTTTCTGCCTCAATTTTCAAACTACCAAATCGAGTAACAGGGGCTAACGTAGCACCAATATCCTTAGAATTATCAAACGATACCTCCTTTGCACGGATGACAACGCTTCCTTGCCCATGATTGCGCAGGTCACTTCCTGATAACGTGAACTGCTCCAAAATATTACTTCCGATACTGCCAGTACCATAGAAGTCGATACTCCGATAACTCAATAATGTGAGTGCCTTGGACTGTTGGATCTTGTCGAGTGTCACACCTGCCAGAGTCAGTTGAGAATTAACCACCGAACCTGCGAGAGCTCTACCAGCATCGTCAAACACCACGCTTATCTGACCACTGGCCAAAGTGAGAGCCTTCGCATCAACCTGAGCCAGTGGAGAAAGAATCGTCCCGTAACTGGAATCGAGAATCACCGAAGGCCCCACGATGCTAGCAGATGCGCCGACGTTCATCAAGGGAGTAGCCGAGCCCGTGAGTCCACTACGGGAAATTTCCGCTTTCAAATCACTGCTAACCCGCAACAGAGTACCCTCCCCAGTCACCAGAAGATTTTGTGCAATACCGATCAATTTCCCTTCTGATGCCAGCGACGACCCTTCAGTCAAAGTGAGTTCGCCACGAGATGCTAAAATAAGTTCCGGACCTAAAAGCCTTTGCTCAGGATTATCGACGATCAGTCGATTTGTCCTAACATCAACAAAACTTCCATTTACCGCTTGGCTACGGACACCACCGACCAGAAGACTTGCAACTCCCCAAGAATTAAGAACGTGAGTTTGCAAGGCAATTTGAGCACCTACCGGCTCATGGTTTCCAGCGATGAGATGAATCTCCGAAAAGCTACTGATATCGACTGCCGCGCCCCGACCACTGGATTGAGTAAGAAGACTACCAGCGAGTTGCAGCGCAATATTTCCGTGGAAGGAAGCATAGCCTGCATCCATCGGAAGCAACGGCTTACTGCCCACCTTACCCATAAAATCATTCGCTGAATAAAGAGTATAAGTTGCCCGATTTTTCAATACATCTGCCGAAGCTACTTCGAAACGGGAACGAACTTGAGAGATCGAATCCGTTGGGTTAAAAGCATTCGCCAGATATCCGGAAACAAATGTCGCACCTTCAGCAGTTTTAAGAGCACCGATAGACTCACTATCCATCGGAGTAATGAGAAATCCCCCTTTGAGCGCAGCATAACCACGTGGCAGTAAAGTGTAAGTCCCGGCGGCTAGTCCATCACTGGCTTCAAGATTTATCGTATCTCCCACTTTTAAATTTCTATTCACGTAGCCAGGATTTCCTGCCAGTGAAGCCGCATTTGTACCGGTGTTGTATCCACCATAAGGCGTATATTTTGCGGTATAACTTGGAACGATCGCAAAAGATTCAGCAAGCTTCGACCAGTAGATATTCGCTCCGGGGCGCTGGCCACTGTGTCTCACCCGCGCCGACCAAGTTTCGCCTAGATACGCCACCAATGCTCCAGCCTGATATTCCGTACCAGTTCCCCACTCGCCAGTAGCAGTTCCCAGTAGGTTCTTACTACCACCATTACCCGGAATCCAGCGTGTCGAAAACAAATCACCGCCGCCACGGATGTCAACCGTAGCACCGGAATCCATCCGCACCCGGTCGCCTGAAATAAAGACCGCTTTTCCAGGTAAACCTGATAGCGTAATATTAACACCTCGTGGATCGATCCAAGTCAAACCATCAGGACTCATGCCATACGGAATCTCAAGCCCTCTTGCAGATACCGAAATCACGCTTTCTTCGGTAAGGACAACTTGGTTAGTCACCGGAGTCGTGAGGCTTGATCCCGCAATTAAATTTTGGGGAGCGTCGATATCAAGATCACTCTTGTCCAAATCGCTACCATCCCAACCGAGGCGAATTGTACCTAGCGGAGCACGAAGCACTCCCGACTGAAAGATATTCGATGAATAAATCGACAAGCTCCCCCCGGCAGCAAGCGGCACATCATTTTTACCAGCAGCTTGAATCGTTACTGAGCCTTTAATCCCGGCGTGATCATAAACGAAAATATCAAATTTTCCTAAAGTCGTCGGATAAATTTGAGCGGCTTTAAGCACTAAATCACCCGCCATGCTAAGTGTACCATTGCCACGAATGTCACCGCCAATCGCTGTTAATTTAGCACGTCCGATGTTCTGGAGTGACAGCGTGCCGACATCGATCAGCTTCGCATTTAAATCCAAACTTCCCGATCCAAAACTTGGCGAAAAATGATACTCGCTAGAAGGCAGGGCGGGATCTCGCTGAAACGCAATCCAAAGATCGTCAGGATGCTGCGGCGCAAGAAAATCCTGCCCCAGCGAAAGATAAGATGCCGAAATTTTCACATCGTCATTCGCATGAATGACTCCACCCGCTGCGAGGCGCACCTGCCCTTTCGCACTGAGATCAATCTTGCCTTGGAAATCGAGATTACCGCCGTATGGAATGGGTGCCGCATTACTCACATATTTACCGCCAAGACTCAGCGAAGCGAAACCACCCTGCATAAACCGATCCACTACAAAAACGCCTGAATTGCCGTAAACCTGCCCATTTTGATCAACAAGTCCAACTCCCACGCCCATCACGGCACTTGGGTTTTTGATGACACTACCACTTTGCTTTACCGTCAAATTCACATCCGCGCCGGTACGCGATACACCATCCGGATAAAATCGTCCTGAAGACCATGATAAATTACCTCCCGTTGCAGTCACACCGCCCCCTCCTCCCCGCAAAGTTGCATCAGATAACAACATCTGAGACCCAGTAAGATCAATCACTCCACCATTACTGTCAATTTG
>JAYWAR010000328.1:0-11379 GCA_043782285.1 Akkermansiaceae bacterium
GTGGAAGTCTTTTTGAAATTCAAGCTTGGTCCTCCATGGGCTATGCCGCTCTGCTGCGACTGTCGGCAACTCAGCTCCACGCTGGCGAGCGAAGACCACGAAACTCGGCCAACTCTCTTCAAAACGCCCATTAAAACCTGCGGGATACCAAATAAAGTGACCAATCCCGATCGACGGGAATTCCTCACCTGAGTTCCAAGTCGTCAGGCCATCGACACTGCCAGCACATTCGTTTTGCCAGATTTTCCGGCCGATCACGATTTTTTGCGCAGCGGTCAGCCCCTTGCTCGCTGGAAGGGCTGAGTTAGCAGGCGCACAGGCCATCAGCAGGAAGAAGATTGAACAACCGAGAGTCAAGATTTGCATCAACCCAGCCTAACGCTACACCCAACCGAGCTGCAAGCCTGCACCGATAATGTCGGCATCCTCTAAGATGAAATCGGCATTTTCAGATCCCTCGCTTCCAGCAGGTTTTGAAAATGATCCACAAACAACCAAATAAGGCTTGTTCAAAAGTAGATTCTCTGGTTTGACCATTGGCCCGGCGTAATTTCCGGAACCACTGTCCCATTTATTGTTTTGAGCGAAAAAAAGCCGACTCTGCTCCCCACGAACGTGATTCCGTTTGAGCAAGCAAAGCCGATTTCGCGATATCCCGGCTCTCCTATGAAAAGCGATCTCCTTGATAAGGCCTCTGAAATTGTCACCGACCCTCTTGTTTTGGTCAATCTGGTCTCCCAGCGTGTCAAACAACTCAACAGCGGTCGTTCGCCGTTGATTGCCACTCGCCCAAGCATGGGCGTGGCGGACATCGCTCTCACCGAAATCATTGAGGGCAAAATCAAATTGATTCACAAACAAGCCCCTTGAGCGGAGCTTGTTTAACTTAGGTTCAATGCCATGAACGCTGAAATCGCCACCAACCGGAAGGCCGGCCGCGATTTTAACATCACCGAGAAATTTGAGGCCGGAATTGAGCTAAAAGGCACCGAGGTCAAATCAATCCGGGCCGGGAAAGTCAATATTTCCGATGCGTTTGCGCGGATCGAGAACGACCAAATTTTTCTTTACGGCTGTAACATCCAGCCCTGGCAAACTGCGGGTGAGTGGTACAATCATGCCGAAAAGCGTCCGCGTCGCTTGCTCCTGCACAAGCGAGAAATTCTCAAGCTCGCTAACGCCACGGCGGTCAAAGGTTGCTCGCTGCCGCTGTTGCGGATTTATTGGAAAGACCGCCGGGTGAAAGTCGAAATCGGTGTCGGGAAAGGTAAAACCCACTCAGACCAACGCCAAGACCTGAAGGAACGAGTCGAACTGCGCGAAGCTCAACGCGAAATGTCTCGTTTCAACCAGCGCTGAACCGCCGTCGCAGCTCAATTAAGGCTGTTGTGGCTTTAAGCGTGAGGGTGGATCCGTCGGGGGCCGCGAATTCACCGTCCCTGGGTCCGTTCCCGGCTTGACTCGATTCGGATTGACCGCACGGAAGTCGCCGTCACTGGGCAAATCCAACATATCCGGCATCCGGATTCCATCGTCAGGCAAGATTGGCAGCAGCGGCCCAGCAAGGATCGGCTCCGGCACTTTGACCTGCGCTTTGATCACTGGAGTCTCTTGCACCCGTTTCGCTTTCGGTGCAGCACATGACACGAGGGCGATGGCCATCCCTAGGGGTGCGAATATTTTAATTTTCAAGATTATCATCGAGAATCCTTGCCGTGAAGCGACCTCGCAACAAAGCCGTTTGTCGCTCGATGTGCAAGTGCGAAGCAAGCCAATGCCGAACACAAAACCGCAAACATGAGTGCGAGGCGGCGGTTTGTGGAAAGCAAGCTGGCCGCACCGCAGATCCGTCTTTAAACTCACTTCATGACTGGCTGCTTCACCTTGGTGCTAGAAACCTCCACCTCCCGCGCCTCGCTCGCAACCATCGAGCCGAGCGGATATTTGAAACAACGCGAGTTCACCAGTGATCGGAGTCACAACGCCGTGCTTTTTACGCCGCTTCAGGAGCTGTTGGACGCACCACAAGCACTCGCAATCACTCGCGTGCTTGTCGGCAGTGGCCCCGGGAGTTACAGCGGCACCCGGGTGGGCATCGCTGCAGCACAAGGAGTGGCGATTGCCGCGAACTGCCCAGTAATCGCAGTGCCATCAATCCTCGCGGTGCCCTGCGCGCAATATGGAGTTTCCTGCTTGGCCATCGGCGATGCCCGCCGCGGCAGTTTTTGGACCGCACCGCTCGCCAATTTCAGCCTGATGGCGGAGCCTCAACTCACCGATGCAGAAGGACTTGATGCAATCGTTGGGCAAGCGGTCGCCAGCGGCATGCCCGTTTTTTCATTCGAGGCTTGCGAACGTTTTCCGCTGCCGCTGGAACTTCGCGAACAAATTCGCCATGAGTTTCCGAGTGCCGAGCGGCTTTGGCAAGCGTGGTGCAATGCCGATCCGGCAAGCCGTGAGCGCTGGCAGCAAGACGCGCCACAGCCGATCTATCTTAAACCGCCGCACATCACTCCCGCCAAGCGTCCCTGGTGGCTGCCGCCTCAAACGTGACGTTGCCAGACCGTGACCATCGAAGTGCTCCACTGAAACTTTCGAGCTGTTTCACGGATCAAAAAGGGTTCATCCGTTTGCCGGATCAGGGTAAATGCTGGTGCCAGCGTTGCTTGCAACCATTCAAAGGTCGCAGTTACCGGCCAATTTTCCGGCGGGGTGAACTCTTCAAGCCAAGTGCAAGGCGTCGCCAAAACCAGCTCGCCACCGGGTTTCAACAAGCCTGGTAAGCGCGCCAACAAGCGCTCAGGCTGCGGCAGGCGGCAGAGTAAATTGGCGGCGTGAACTCGATCAAAAAGCCCTAAATCGGCGGGTAAATTCATGGCATCTCCTTGCTGGAACCGCAGCTTAGCCGCATCGATTCCCATCGGCAGCCGCGCTTCAAGTCGAGTTACCCAAGCTCCCTCTTCACGGCGATCGTAAGCAAGCCGCTCACCACCCGCTAAAGCTTCCGCAGCCTGAATAAATGCTTGGGAAAAATCGATCCCAAGCACTTGCTCACAAGTCCGGGACATTTCAAAAGTCGAGCCACCTACCGCACACCCGAGATCAAGACCACGCTCGACCTGCCCAGCTGAAAAATGTGCCGCTGTCCGCCGCGGGAAATCCAAAGCCTCGCACATTCCTCCCGGCCAACCACGCTCGGGCGGTAAAATCTCTGCCGCCGTGCCACAGTGAAATAGCAAATATTCCGCAAGCAGCTTGTCGGTCTCATAAATAGCACTCATCGCGGCAGTTTTCCCTCCAACTCATTGGCCCGATAATAACCGGTTTGTGCCTCTGACAGCGAAATTGTCCCGCTGTGATCGGTGTCATAAAATTGAATCACTTCCGCCGCAGTGTATCGGACTTGCTGAGGTTTCCCCTTGAGGCCACGCAGTCCTTGCTTGATTTCCGCCTCGTTGAGTTCGCCATTTCCGTCATCGTCCCAGCGGTCAAATTTCTGAAGGAGACCGATCATCTGTCGTTCGACTCGAGTTTTTGGAGTCACTGGGCCGATCTTAGGCGCACAGGCGACGAAAGCGAAAATCAAAGACAGGCTCAGAAGTTTCATAGTGAATTGACGTTGGCGGAGCGGCCCTAAACCGGCAAGCTCCGATCCGCAACATGCAAATTCGTCTCATCGTCGCCGGTAAACCAGCCCTCGCTTACGCCAAAGCGGGAGTCGAAGAATATCTGAAACGCCTTTCACGCGGCGGCGGCCACCAATTGGTGGTGATCAAGCCGGGAAATCGCGACGAAGTTTCGGAGCGCTTGCTCGAGCGTTCCCAGGGCTGCTTCCGGATCGCTTTAGACGAGCGTGGCGAGTGCTTAAATACTCGGCAATTTGCAGACAAGCTCAGCGCTCTCGAGATGCGCGGCGACCTTAAAACCGTGGCCTTCTTAATCGGTGCTGCCGATGGCCATAATTCCTCTTTGCGCGAAAAGTCCGACCTGATTCTCACTCTTTCGCCCTTCACCTTGCAGCACGAACTCGCCCTATTGGTCTTACTCGAACAGCTTTATCGGGTGGCATCGCTCAAGAGTGGCTCTCCTTACCACCGCGATTGAAGCAAACAAATCAGCGACGATATTGATTCTGAGGCATCATTCCCATCTGACCTTGGCCTTGACCCGCAACCGGAGTGTTCCATGGCATTTTACTGGTATCAGAAACCGGACCAAGCGGCTTTTTCTCGGGCTCATCAGCACAAGAGCTGAAGCCAAAACTGGCCGAAGCTACGAATGAGAGTAGGATCGCATAGCGTTTCATGACTTAATTATAAAAAAAACTCCGCAGCTTGCAAGCTTGCGGAGTTTTAAAATATTGTCTTTGGCTCAGTTCGCCTTCGGCTGGGCGAGAATGACCCGGTCACCTGGCTGCAGCCTTACGCCTGCACTGAGGGTTTTAAAATTAATTTCGGCGATCGTTTGAGTGGCCTCAATCGCCGATGGATGAATTTGAGCAATCATTCGGCCATCGCGTTGTACCAACAAATCTCCCTGTGGACTAAAACCCGAATTTGAACCCGCCCCGATCACTAAAAATCCCCAATCTTGATTGACTGCGGTGACCACCGCCTCCAGCGAGTTACGACTGATCCGTGCGCTACGTTCCAGCATTCGGCGGTTCAGTAAATCCAACTCCTCGCGGCTTGTAACCAGGCCCTTATCGGCTCCTGTGATCAACACTTCAAGGTCGTCAAGCTTTGCTTGCTTGGCCTTCTTGTCATCATCGATCTGCTGAATTTTATCTGGCAAGGTATCGAGTGTGACGCCACCACCAAGATCGACCAAGATATTGTTCACTTCAGCCAATGCCTTCGCCAACTCGGTAAATTCTTCATCTTGAACTGCCAGGTCGGCCGTCAGTTTAGCATTATCACTGGTCAGAGCAATTTGAGCAGACTTCAGTGAAGAAATACTTTGCGCAAGTAGCTCCAATTTTTCTTGGGATGCGGCGAGCAAGGCTTTCTCTTTTTTGATGTTGGTATCTGTTGCGTCTGCATTCGCCGTCACCACTTTATTGTTGGAAATTGTGTCAAGCCGATCTTTCTCGAGAGCTTGAAATTTCCCGGAATGAATGAGCGAAAAAATGATCGCGACACACGCCGCAGCAATCGCGACACTGTAAGAAATGGTTTTCATGAGATGTCTTTAAAAGGTTTTTACAAGGAATTTACAGGCTCAGTTGCTAGCGGCCTTGGTAAGCTTATCCGCCTTAGCCACTTCTTGACCAGGTACGACTTGATCACCCACCATCAATGTAACATCAGTCCCCATCGAATTTGGCACAATGCTGGCAGATGCGGTGCTGCTCTCCACTGCCGTCACCAGCAACTTGGCGATCACTTGGTCACCACGCACCACATTCAGAGAAGAATTGGTCACCACTCCGGCGTTGTTTCCAGCAGCAAGAGTTACAAACCCCCAATTTGGGTAGATCGAAGCAATTCGAGTCTTCAAAGTGGCAAACGATTGACCACTGCTGAAATTTTCGATTTGAGTTTTGACCTGAACCACTTGAGTTCCGGCAGCGGCTCCCTGAGCAACGAGGTTTGCAAGTTTTGCTTCTGCGGTGGCAATCGAATGGCCTAAGCCTTCAATTTCTACATTGCTGGCGCGTACTTTAGATGCGAGTTCCTTCAAATCTCCGATTTTAGAGGTTTTTTCGCGGATTCCATCAAGTTTCTCTTTGTTGGCCGTAATCTTGGCCGTCGTCGCCTCAACTTGACTTTTCAGTTTTTCATTCGCTGCTTGCTCCGCCACTTCGGTTGCCGTCGATTTCTCGACATCGGCATCCACTAAGGCGCGTTCCCCGGGTAGGGCTTCTAGCACGATTTTAGCCTCTTTGAGGCGAGTTTCGCTTTTCACCAAAAGTCCATGTTGATTTTTAGTTTCTAAAATATCCGCTTCAAATACAGCTTTATTTTTGAACGCAATCAAGGATGACAGTGCGAGCGCGATGACGGTAAGGATTCCGAAGAGTTTGGCCATTGGGGTTTTTAGTGAGCTTTGACTTCTTTGCGTGGCAAGACATTAGGAATTTCAAATTGTCTTCGGCAATCTCAAATTTCAAAGATTTTTAAATATCCTCTCACCTTCGCTTTACAAAACCCCCACCTGAAGCCATCGCTGGCGACCTTCCATGAAATCGATTCTCCGCGTTTTTTCATACCTCCGCCACTACCCAGGCCTTGCAACAGCACAACTTTTATGCGCAATTGGCATGACTTTGGCGGTTTTCGTATTCCCAAATGCGACGGGCTATGTGATCGACAAAATCATCCCGAACCCCTCGCGCCACGCTGAGTTTTCTTTTTGGATTTTCGCCGCTCTGCTCGGATTTTTAGTAAAAGATGGTCTCAATGCCCTCCGAATTCTTATCAATAACATCTTCGAGCAGAAGGTCATCTTCGATATTCGCTCGGATCTTTATCAAAAAATCCAGCGCCTGCCGCTTCAATGGTTCGACACCCGCCGCACCGGCGACATCATGACCCGGGTCGTCGAGGACGTCACCAACATGGAGCGCGTTTTGATTGACGGCATCGAACAAGGGCTAATCGCCGCTCTCCAAGTCCTCGGCATCGGAATTTTCCTGTTCTTTTTAAATCCCACGGTGGCAGCGTGGGCCACCCTGCCGGTGCCATTTTTAATGGTTGGTGCATGGATTTACTCGACCCAAGGCCGCGACCGTTACCGCAAGCAACGCGACGCGGCTTCCGACTTAAACGCCTTGCTGCATGACAACATCTCCGGCGTCCGCCAAATTAAAGCCTACGCCGCAGAGCCTGCCGAACACGCCCGCTTTAACCAATTTTCCGATCTGCTACGCTTGACCTCACTGCGGATGATGAAATGGTGGGCAATCTACTCGCCGGGCATGTCGTTCCTGCGGATGACGGGCTATGTGCTAGTCCTTGCTTTTGGCGGTGCTGCGGTAATGAAAGGCAATCTCAGCATGGGAGATTTTACCAAATTCCTGTTATTTTTGTCCCTGTTCTATGAGCCGATCGATCGCCTTAACTCACTGAACCAGATGATCCTCTCGGGACGCGCTGCCGCTGACCGGGTCTTTGAAATCTTGGATGCTGCGGAAGAGCCAAACTCGACCACCGGCACTCAACTCCCGGCAAACCTAGCCGGACATGTGCATTTTGAAAAAGTGTCCTTCGCCTATCAAAACCAGCCGACACTCCACCAGGTCACGCTTGACGCCCAAGCTGGCCAAACGATCGCCCTCGTCGGCTCAACCGGTGCCGGTAAAACCACGGTGCTGTCGTTGTTAGCACGCTTTTATGAGGCGACCTCCGGCAGCATCACCCTCGACGGCATCGACATCGGCACGCTCGCAAAATCTTCGCTGCGGGATCAACTGGCTTACGTCACCCAAGAGCCATTTCTTTTCAATGGCACCGTCCGCGAAAACCTCTTGCTCGCCAAACGCGAGGCTTCAGACTCCGAACTCTGGATGGCACTGAATGCCGCTCACGCCGCAGATTTCATCAAGGAACTCCCCAAACAACTCGATACCAACGTCGGCGAACGCGGCGTCAAACTCTCCGGCGGCGAAAAACAACGCCTCTCAATCGCCCGTGCCCTGCTCAAAAATGCGCCTATCCTCCTGCTCGATGAAGCCACCGCATCCGTCGATTCCGAGACCGAACGCCAAATTCAAGATGCACTTGACCGGCTTATGGAAAATCGCACCGCTTTCGTCATCGCTCACCGGCTTTCGACCATCCAAAACGCCGACCGAATCTACGTTTTAGAAAAAGGCGAGGTCATCGAACAAGGCACCCACCACACCCTACTTGCTCAAGGGGGGAAATATGCCGAACTCTGCCAAAAATCATTTCTCGCCCCTACCGCTTAAGAATTAAGCAACTCGCCCCGCAATCCCCCGACCTCAAGTTTTCCAGACCTCTGCCCGCACCGAGGAATTTTTGGCGGCTTCAAGTTCTGCCTTGTCGCCGAGCTTAGCGCTTGTTTGCCTGCTGTTTCATGGCAGCACCTCAAAATACCATCGCACTGGTTTACGATTACGACCAGACACTCAGTCCTCGATACATGCAGGACGACGTGGTATTCCCCGAGTTCGGCATCGATCCCGTCCAGTTTTGGGCCAAGTGCAACACCCTCGTTCACGACCACCAATGGGACGGTGAGCTTGCTTACATGAAATGCCTGCTCGACTACCTCGGCATGGATAAGGTCACTAACGCCCGCCTTACTCAACTCGGCGCTGGCCTGCAATTTTTCCCCGGCTTACCCGAGCTATTCGCCGCCTTACCCCAAGCGGCCCTCCGCCCGGAACATCAGGCTGCCGGGATCAAAGTCGAGCACTACATCATTTCCTCCGGCCTCAAGGCACTGCTCGACGGCTCCCGCTTACAACCCTGCGTCAAGGCGATCTTCGGCTGCGAGTTTGGCGAAAATCCAGAGGGCCACATCAGTTTTCCCAAGCGCACTATTTCCCATACCACCAAGACTCAGTTTCTGTTCCGGATCAATAAAGGGATGTTAGGCTACGAGCAGGACGTCAACGACCACATGCCCGCCGAACAACGCCCCATTCCTTTCGAAAATATGGTCTACGTCGGCGACGGCCCCACCGATGTGCCCTGTTTCACTGTGATGGCGAGAAATGGCGGCCAAGGCATCGCCGTTTACAACCCCGATGACAGCAGCGGCAAATCTTTCCGCAAATGCTTCCAGCTCTCCACCCATGCCGGCCGCGTCAAACACATTGCCCCCGCCGACTACCGCCAAGGCTCTCACCTTTGGCTGCTACTCGCTGAAATGGTCCGCGAAACCGCCGACCGCATCCTCCGCCGCCGCAACGAAGAACGTGACAACGCAACCATCGCTGCCCCAACTTTCTGAAAATCCTAATTCCCATCTGAAATTTGAAGCTTAGATCGCAAACTCAAGCAGCCCGCGCAATCGGTATCATTTGACGTCCCATCGCCGAGGACGACCCACTTGAGCCCCCAAGTTCCCGTGGCGCTGCAAATTATTTGTCTGGGAAATAGTCTTTGGGGGAATTTGAAGCTTGGATCGCGAATTCAAGCAGCCCGCGCAATCGTTATCATTTGGCGTCCCTTCGCCGAGGATCACCCACTTGAGCCCCCAAGTGCCCGTGGCGGTGCAAATTATTTGTCTGGGAAATAGTCTTTGATGTCAGAATGAAAATTTGGAAAACTTAAAGATTGTCAAGACCGGCAAGAAAAGCATTTTTTGGGGAATATGGTTCGTTACCGTCCAAATGTCGCTGCATTGGTCGTAAACTCAGCAGGAAACTTGCTGATTTGTGAGCGTTGGACAATTCCCGGGGCTTGGCAATTTCCGCAAGGCGGGGTGAATGCGGGTGAAACTGCGGAACAAGCCCTGTTCCGCGAAGTCCGTGAAGAAGTTGGGTTGGAGCCACGGCATTACCAAGTGGTCACTCGTCGTGACGGTTACCGCTATCTTTATCCCAAACAGGCATGGGAGAAAAAACTCCGCAAACATGGCAATCAGGGCCAAGAGCAAACTTACTTTTTGTGTCATCTGAAAACAGATGCGCCGCAGGTCAACGTGAAACAAAAACAAGCCGAGTTTCGTGCCTACCGGTGGATTTTACCGATTGAGTTTGACCTCGATTGGCTGCCTCTTTTTAAGCGCGACACCTATCGAGAAGTCATGCGCGATTTTTTTCAAGTGGAGCTGTGATGCCGCTTGCCGGGGCGCGGCCGAGGCCACTGAGCAGCATTACAACTCGGATTGCAAACTCCAGCCGCGAGCGCCAAGGACGAGTGGGCCGCAAGATTTCCCAGCCCGACTCAACCGCCAGTGCCGTCAGCTGTGGCGAGGGATTAACGACCGTCACCGCCTGGCAAAGCGCCAGCATCGGGAGGTCTGCACAGCTGTCAGTATAGCCATGGCAATCGCGGAGTTGGCCATTTTCAAAATACTTGGCGGGGAGGATCCGCTGCAAGCGCTCGACTTTGGCCGGACCTTTGTGATTTGCCAAATCTGGGAAAAATGGCCCGAGTTCGACAATGCTGCCGAGGCTCAGCTCGAAGCCGAGCTCACGACCGATTTCAGCCACATAGAACTCGGGACTGGCGGAGGAGAGAACCAGCAAGTGACCCGCGGCGCGGTGAAGTTCAAGCCGGGCTCGGAGTTCCGGGTAAATCATAGGCATCAGCGATTTGGCAAAGTCCCGCGAGTATTCGGCAAGGCTCGGCGGCTCCAAACACCACAGGTAACTGAGAAACACGCGCTTCATACCCGCAGCACCAAGAATCCCGGCAAGAGGTAAAAAGGCTAAAAATACGGGTAAAAAAATCCCCCGCCACGCTTGCCGCCGGAGCACAAAATGCCGGAATAAGAGCTGGCAATCCCAAGCGATTAAAGTGCCGTCGAGATCGAATAAGGCAATGCCCGTGGGCGGAATGTTCGGAATCGAAGTCGTCACCCCGCGAGCATCCTGTGATTTCGACCAAGGATCAAGATTCAACACCCTAAAACGTCCGCCACCCGCGGCGGGACAAAACCCCTACCAAAGACCGATCAACTATTTTATCTGCTGTAGCGTTGGTCTGCGACCGTCGCTGGCTTCCCTTTTCATTTCGCCGGTCTTTCCCAATGACGAAGTGCAACGGTCATGGACCGCTGCTACAGCGGTTTTTGTAGCATCGATCACTTCGAAAGTCACTCAAGCGTCGAGTATTGAACCGTGGCTTTGATTCGCGTTTCCTTCAATTTTTCTGCGGCGGTATAGGAGAGAAATGCACGAGGCGCTCACGAAAACAAGGGTCGAGCTAGGCTCAGGCACGGTGGTGAGGCGAAGTGTCCAACCGGTGAGTTGATGCACCGCTCCGGTAGAAAGGTCTGCGGCGAATAAGTTCCAAGCACCACTTGCAGCGGTGCCATTAAAGACATTCAGACCTGCGGTGCGCGCATCGGTATCAAGAACCGATGATGGGTCAGTCGCGCGGCCATCGGCTTGCCAAATGCCATTGAGTGCCGAGCTGAGTGGAGTTGTTTGATTCCCTTTGAGAGTCAAGCGGTAGTTGTGAATATCGTTTGTCGCACTTTCAGAAAAAGTAACATTCATCGACTGGTTATCGCTGTAGCCGCTCAGTGAGCTGCTGCTGCGGCCAGCGCGATTGAGCAACACCAAGCTTTGACTCTCGTGATTTAGATAGAAATAGAGATCTCCAAGAAAGGCGACGTTGCTAGGAACGGCAGACACGGAGAGATCCACTTGGACGCTCACAATACTTTCCCCAGGAGCACTGACTATAAGTTGGCGAGCAAGTCCCGAGCTTGAGCCGTCAGGAATCGCAATGGTGG
>JAYWAR010000329.1:0-11300 GCA_043782285.1 Akkermansiaceae bacterium
TCGCGCAAGTTGGCCTTCGCGCCGCTGGCCCCAGACCCAGCGGTGCAGCCAGTACGGTGCAAACAGCGTAAATAATGAGACCCCAGCGATTAAAATCACGAATCGAAGCCAACCCGGAGTTGGCCAAACTCGATCAAGTGCGTAAACTAGCAAAAAAGACAACAATAAGCCGATGACTCCTGCCGCGACAGCCTCCATGATTTTCCCCCGCCAGAGATCGCGCCGGAAGCCATCCAACTGAAGTCGAAGTGTTTCAGGGATAACGACTTTGGAGCCGGGCGGAATGGAAAAATGGGCCATAAGAACAACGATCAGCGCACTGATCCGCAACGAATGATCGAAGTTTTCAAATACAACCTAAAACTTCCAGCGCATTGTTGCTGAGTTTGGAGCTTAGGACAAGCGGCTTTGTCTCAGCACGTACCGAAGAATCTCATTTAGACGGATTCGATGATGATATTGCCGTAAGCAGTCGGATCGCCGGTACGGATCAAGCCAATCGCGTGCGGCACACGTTTTTTGAAATCGTCGTGTGCCTCGCGAGTAAGCGGGATTTGAGCGCAAGATTTTGCGAAACGCGCTACCGTTTCTGCGGAATTACAGCTTAAAAATTCATTTGCCTGCCAGATTCTACCGATTTTAAAAACTGGGGTCAGCAGGTCTAAAACATCCAGTACCGTCGGGATTCCAAGGGTCAGGGAAATGTCAACTGTTTCGATTTCTGGCCAATAAGGGAAAGCCCAGTCGGCGATCACCAAGGTGTTGGTGTGACGAATGCGAGCGAGAAGTTCGAGGACCTGAGGATTGAGGATACCAGTTTGGAGCATAGAGCGATTTTGCGATCTGCCCACGTTTCGTCAACCCTGTTGATCAGCACTTCATTTTTCCTTCTCGAGTCATGGAGCCGTCGAGTTACCCATCCAATTTTTGGCAGTCAGGCGGAAAAAGCGTCGGTTACCGACGACTTGCAGCGGCCAAGTGAATTGCAGGTTGAGCGTGTCCCCGCCGCTGGACTGAGCGGGTAAAATCGTATCAACCATCGTCCACGTCACCAGATCTGGACTGGCCGAAACCAAAAACTCAGGCGATGAGCCCAAGGCCGCTCTTGGAAATGTCCATTGTAAACCAGATTGGCCAGTGCCGGTGGTCACCAAGTGACTTGCGGTTGGTAAGGGCGGCGGTGCGACAGTCACGACTAACTCGTTGGAAAGTAAACTTTCAAGCCCCGTACTGCCGATCGCACTTACGCTGAAATAGTAAGTTTTACCATATTCAAGACCACCTGCGAGATAAGTCAGCGCCAACCCCGTATTATACGATCCCGTATATTGCAGGCTTTGTGTGCCAACGTGAATCCGATAACCTTGAATATCAGTTTCAGCCACCGCGTTCCACCCGAGATTCACCGTGTAAAGCGTGCCCGGCAAGGTGACGGCTGCGGCGTTCGTCGGAGTCAACACGATTCCTCCGATTCCGATGGCAATCAGGGCCAGCGATTGGATGGCTTTCAATTTTCCGGTTTTATCAGCAAATATTGATTTTTTAGTTATTTCACAAAACATCCCACAAGTTAGTGCGAGTCAAATAAAAGGTAAGATCGTCAATTGCTCTTTTATGAGTGAGTGAAAACCACTGCGGCGTGTCAGAAATTTCCCCGTACTGAGCTCCGTCGAAAAAACCACGTCACTCGGTGAGTCGCCGAATTTCGATTAGAATCAAAGCTGGAATAAGTCATGCAAGCTCGGCCAAGGTTCGCACATGACTGCAAGCGCTGCCGGATTTTCAATGCCTCCCGAATGGTCTGCTCAAGAAGCGGTTTGGCTTTCATGGCCAGTAGAAGATCCACGGCATTGGGGCGGCGCAAAACGCGAGATGATCTGGACGAAATTTGCAGAAATTGCGGCAGCGATTTCGCGTTTCGAGCCGGTGCGAATCAATGCCCCGGGTAAAGATCACGCCGCCATCACCGCCGCCTGTAACCGGGCCAAGGCCGTGCCAGAGCGAATTGAGCTTTTTAACCATCTCCACAACGATGTCTGGTGCCGCGATCACGGACCGATTTTTGTCAAACAAGCCGACACCGGCGAAGTCGCGGTAACCGATTGGGACTTCAACGCATGGGGTGAGAAATTTCCACCCTGGGATCAGGACAACGCGATCCCCACTCGAATCGCGACCTCGCTCGGCAAACGCTGCTTTCCGGGCGGCATGGTCCTTGAGGGTGGCGCGATCGAAATCAACGGCGCTGGCCAACTCCTTACCACCGAAGCAGTGCTCCTTAACCCCAACCGCAATCCCCTGCTCAGCCGTGAGCAAATCGAGCAACGGCTCCGCGACGGCCTCGGAGTTGCTGAAATCCTCTGGCTCAAACAAGGTATCGAGGGCGATGACACGGACGGCCATATCGACGACCTGGCGCGCTTCATCGATCCGCAAACCATCCTCGCCTGCGTCGATTCTAAATTCAATTCTCCCAATGGTCGAATCCTTGCCGATAACTTGGCACGCTTAAAATCGTTTCTCGGTCCCAACCAGCGAGCTTTCGAAATCCTCGAAATCGCGCTGCCCGAGGCTTGCGAAGTTCCCGGGTGGCGCTTGCCGCTGCTGCCAGCCTCCTACGTTAATTTTCTAATCGTGAACGGTGGCGTTTTGGTCCCCACCTTTCGCCAACTCAAAAATGACGACCGCGCCCTTGGCCAAATCCGCGAGCTCTTTCCTGAGCGCCAAGTTGTCGGGATCGACTGCCTCGAACTCGTCGAAGAAGGCGGCACTCTGCACTGCATTTCCCAACAACAACCGGCTTAAACTCAGGCCGCAATCCCGGTGAGAATCTCACAGTTGGGCAATTTTTGCTTGAGGGCTTTAATCGCTTCTGGAGTCACTCCGGTCTGCCACAAATAGAGCCGCTTAAGATGTGGCATTGCCGAGAGTTTACGAATCCCGGCATCGGTCACTTTAGTCGCGTAAAGATTGATTGACTCTAAATTCGGCAGCTTGAGTAAGATTTCGATTGAAGCGTCGGTCACTCCGGTTTCGGCGAGGCGGATGACGCGCAAATTCCCAGCAGAAGCAAGCTGGCTGAGCGCCTGATCGGTGATTTTGGTGGCTGAGAGATCGAGAGTCACCAGCTGTGAGGAAACTCCAGCAAGCTTTTTGAAACCAACATCATCCAGCTTACCGCGAAGCGAAACCGCCGTGAAAGCCAGCAGCGCCGATTGCTGCGACTCGAAACTTAGAGCACCCGGAAACTCTTTGGAAATTTCAGCAACAGAAATCTTAAGCTTGTTATCCGGCCCCATCACAATGGATGGAGCGGCACTTGATGTTACCTCTCCCGCCCCCAAAGCCAAGGCCGGAGCAAGCTTAGCAATCGCCTCTTTGATCGGCGCGGGCAGCTCAAATTCTGAGAGCTTTTTATGAGGATCCGCGCCGTGGTCGATCCACCACTTAATAATCGCGACCTCCGAATCCTCGATGTCGGTCTTCGCTTTGGGTGGCATGTGTTCATCATCCGTGAGCGGAAGATCCATGCGAATGATGATGTTGCTCTTGGACGAGTCGCCGGGAATCAAACCCGCACCATCACTGCCACCTTTGACCAGTAATTCGTAGTGATCCATCCGGAACTTACCCTTGGATTTACTTTCCTTGTGGCACTGCACACAGCGATGCTCGAGAATCGGTGCAACGATATCTTGGTAAACCAGCGGCTCAGTAGACTCCTTACCCGGAGCTACTGCAGGTTTTTGACCCTTTGGTATTTTTGGGCTCACACCAAGCAAACCCCGAATCGGCTGAGGCGCAAATTCAGTCAAATAAATTTCACCATGAGTGATTGAACCGCCTTGATGGCTGGCAAAACCCATCACTCCGACACTCGCGAAAAGTAGCGACCGATAATACGCTTGATTTACTCCCAAGGTCACCGTCCAAGCCTTGAGAACAAAAGTCACCACCGCAGCCACCGCAAAACCCAAACCTGCCCACATGTGGCGCTCGACCAGCGCACTGCCGCTGAATCCGGCTTCTCCTTGGTAGAGTAAAAATCCTGCAATTACTGCCACAATCGCGCTAGCCGCACCAAAAAACAACGGAAACAACGAAGTTGATTTCGTCACATTCCCCTCCTTGCTAAAAATAAGGCCCAACTCTTGAAACAAAATCAGCGAAAAAACTCCGATCGGCAAATGCAGTAGCAGCGGGTGAAAGTGACCGATGAAGCGAACTAAATCTGGCATTTTATCGCCATCAGGAGGTCCTGCGAGCCAAGGCATGCCCACCAGACCAGCAGCTGCAAGGAATCCAAAAAAAGTCAGTGCCCAAGGTTTCTTGCGTGGGGCAATGGGAAGTTCAGTTTCAACCATAGAATATTTGAATTACGCCAATAAGGACTCGAATCTTCCAATGAAAAAATCAAAATAACCGAATTATCGCAGTTTTAGGAGCACTTTAACCCGTTGCGAGAATTGGACAGCATGGATTTATGGAAGATTAGCACGCTTCAAGTTTCCCGCAAGTTGCGGAACTTCCTTGATTCCCTCAAAGATGCGGAGAAACTCCCGCAACTCAAATTCTCGATGGACCCACTCCTCCTTAAAACTCTGCATATCGCCGGCGCATTCGGCCTTTTCACCTCACTCGGAGCTACTTTACTGGCAGGCTCTGGCAAAAAAGGAGCCTCGATGCTTCACGGCATTTCCTTAGTTCTGATCTTATTGGTCGGGTTCGCGATGCTCAAGAAACCCCCGATGCATCAGTATTGGTGGATGGCCAAGCTCGGGTTGTGGCTCTTCTTCGGGATTGCCCCTGCCCTTGCGACTCGCAAGGTATTGCCAAACTCGATCGTCTTGATCCTAAGCATCGCTGCCGGAGTCACCGCCGCTTGGCTAGGAATCGCCAAGCCGTTCTAGTCAAATCTTCTCAACCTCCACTTGGACTTCCATCCGGCAGTGGCCAGTGCCGCGGTAACTGCCCCTGATTGGCGCGACGTCTTCGTAGTCGCGGCCCACGGAAATTTTCACATAGCGCTCGTCGGCGAGGGTATTATTGGTCGGATCGAATCCGATCCAGCCGGCCCCGGGAAGATAAACTTCAGTCCAAGCATGAGACGCTTGAGCACCGACCAAAGTATCGCGCGGACCATTGTAAAGGTAGCCTGAGGCGTAACGCGCGGGAATCCCGACGGCACGGCACAAACCGAGCATCACATGGGTGAAATCTTGGCAAACACCGCGCCTGATTTGAAAAGCCTCGACCAAGTGCGTATTGACGCTGGTAACCCCGGGTTCGTAGGTAAACTCTTGGTGAATCCAGTGCATCACGGCCTGTGCTTGCTCGAATACTGCGGTCAATGGCCCGGTGATATCCAAAGCTTGCCGCCAAACTTCGGGATGCCGAGAAACCCAACGACTTTCCTGCAAATACGGCCAAATTCGCTCTCGAATCGATGAATCCTTGAAGCCCTCTGCTGTCGCTTCTCGGCTTTCATCGGAAATATCCAAAGGTAAATTATGCACTCGAATTCGACTCTCAATCTCCAACTTCGAATGCGCCGTCGGCAGTTCAAAATGATGCGTGATGTTTTGAAATAAATCGGTAAAGCGCCGTAACCGCGTCGCTGGCACCACCCGAATCAAGGCGCTGGTCGTTTTTTGGTAAGGAAAAGTTCTAGGCTCCAGATGCAAGCTATTCACGCTCTGGCTCACTGGCGTGGCATAGTGGAAGGTCGTTCGGTGCAACACCGCCAACTTCATGCCAAGCGTGCCATTGGCGGAGTTTTGGAGAGCGTTCACTGTTGCTGTTGCTGTTGTTCCATCTGCCATGCCGCGACGGCGGAGAGCGTTGGAGGCTTCAACCCGGGGCTAAGCTGAATGCGCTCTGGCATCAAGACGTATGTTTCAAAAATCTCACTGCCAATCCGATTGAAACGCCCTTGCAAGCCATCCAAATAGTCGTGCAAACCCGTCGCAAAGATATCTGCAATCGAACCAAAATTTAGATCCGCCAACAAGCGCCCTGCCTCACGCTCCGCTTCATTTGAAAATGAACCACGCGGCGTACCTGAAATCAAATGCAGGCTGATATCGACCTTTTCGAGGCAGTAGCGCACCGATCGCGGAAAATCTTTTGAAAAAATCAGGAAATCGGCAACTCCCTGAGCCGTGATTTCTTGTTGTGCGGCACGAAATGCCCCCATCGCCCCACACGACCGCAGGATCGCCGTCCAGTGGAGAATCCCCGGCGAGACCGCATCCATCCCATTTGCCGCGGCTGGCAAATAACTCGATACATCCAAAAATCGCGTAGTTTTGTCAGCCCGCTCCAAGTGCCGCCCCAAATCCATGAACTCCCATGCCTCATTGCGCGAAGTGGTGGACGCCGCAATTCCCAAAAACGTCACCGCCGAGCGGCGGATATTTTCATAATACCGCGGCGGATCGGAATCAATCAAGAGGTGCGCTTCGTCCGAGCGAGAAAACAAATAGAGCGCATTCAATTCTTCCCACAATTCATCCGACAACTGGTCACGCACCGTCCGCGCATTTTCCCGCGCGAGAGCAATACATGAGGTGATACTGTTGTGATTGCGCGGATCATCGGTCAGGAAACGAATCACTTCCGCACTGCCAGTTTCATCGTAGAGCTTGCTGAAAGCCTCTTCGTCACCCGTGCTCAAAATAATCGGCTGCCAAAACCCACGCAGCCGTTCGCTGTCGAGTCTTTCAAAATCGAGCAAGAGCTGCTGGTTGACGTCAATCAGCCGCGCAAGGTTGTCCGCTCGCTCCACATAACGAACCATCCAGTATAAAGTGTTAGCGACACGCGAGAGCATAATATTTTTAACGAAGCACCCAAGTATCTTTGCTGCCACCGCCTTGGGAAGAATTTACAATCAGCGAATTTTTTGTCAAAGCCACCCGGGTAAGCCCGCCGGGTACAATTTTGACCTCTTTGCCATAAATGATGTAGGGTCGCAGATCGATGTGACGGCCTTCCATTGCCCCGTCGCACCACGTCGGTGAGGTCGAGAGCGCGATCACCGGTTGAGCGATGTAGTTGCGCGGATCCGCTAGAATTCTCTGCCGAAAATCAGCGATTTCGTCCTTGCTAGCCGTCGGCCCCATTAACATCCCGTAGCCCCCCGATTCATTCGCCGCCTTCACCACCAGCTCGGGAAGATTCTTGAGGATATATTTCAAATCCGCCTCCTCGGAGGCAAGGTAAGTCGGCACATTCGGTAAAATCGGCTTTTGCCCGAGGTAATACTCGATCATTTTAGGCACGAAATAATAGATCACCTTATCGTCCGCCACCCCAGTCCCCACCGCATTCGCCAGCGAAACATTGCCTGCACGATATGCATTCATCAGCCCCGGCACCCCAAGCACCGAGTCTTTTCGAAACACCACGGGATCGATAAAATCGTCATCAATCCGTCGGTAAATCACATCCACGCGCAACAAACCGCGAGTCGTCCGCATATAAACAAATTTATCCACCACCACCAAATCTTTACCCTCAACGATGTCGATCCCCATCTCGCGAGCCAAGTAACAGTGCTCGAAATAAGCGCTGTTGTGGCACCCGGGAGTGAGCAATACGCAAACCGGATCACCGTTTTGGCGCGGTGAGATGTGATGCAACATGTTCAACAAGTCCTGCGGATACGAATCCACCGGCCGCACCCCCAACGACTCGAAAATTCCGGGAAAAGCTCGCTTCAGCGCATTGCGGTTTTCCAAAAGATACGAAGCTCCCGACGGACAACGGCCATTGTCTTCCAGAACATAATAAACCCCGTCCGCACCGCGAATCAAATCGCTCCCGCAAATGTGAATATATGTGTCTGCCGCCACCTCAACTCCACGGAATTCCGGGCGATAATGCTTAGCCTGCTCAATGTAGAAACGCGGAATCACCTCATCTTTAAGAATCTGCTGCTCATGATAAATATCGTGCAGAAATAAATTAAGCGCCACGATCCGCTGGCTAAGACCCGCCTCCAGGTGCTCCCACTCACTGGCAGGCATCACCCGAGGAATCGGATCAAATGGAAAAATCCGCTCGGTACCACGATCGTCGTGATAAACATTGAAGGTGATTCCTTGACGCAGAAAATAGAGCTCGGAATTCGCTTTGCGGGCGAGAAATTCACGCTGATCGAGAGTCCTAAATTTCTCAAGCAATGGCGTACAATGACTCCGGACATTGCCGTCATCACCGAACATTTCATCGTAAAATTTGCCGGGATGGTAGCCTTTGAACATTTCCATGAATTTACTGGATTCCGCTAAGCAATCGGCGGACCAAATTTTTAATCTTTCGCCACTTCCCCGTCAACGTATTCAACCCCTTGCTCAAAATTCACTCACCAACGCAGTATTTTTGCCACCGATTTCACTCCCTGCCGACTCTCCCCTTGAAAAGCATTCTTTCCCTGTCTATTTCTCGCGCAGCGTGCAAAGCCACGTGATTTTCAGCCATGAATGCCCTTACCCGTTGCCTCGATACTTATTGGTCCTCCTCCATCGGCAAAAAACTCATTGTCGCCATCACTGGCTTGATCTTGGTTGCTTTCCTTGCCGGCCATCTTTCAGGCAATCTGCTGATGTATGTCGGTCGCGAGGCTTTCAATGAATACGCCGAATTCCTCCACACCATGCTCCACGGAGCTGGCGTCTGGATTGCACGGGTCGTCTTGCTGGCGATGCTGGTGTTGCACGTGGTCGCCACCATTTGTCTCACTCGCCAGAATCGTTCGGCTCGCCAAGCCTACCAATACAAAGCGACTCTCCAAGCCTCCAAATCCTCGCGGCTGATGATCGTTTCCGGGCTCACGATCCTCGCTTTTGTCATTTTCCACATCCTCCATTACACCGTACGGATCGATCTAAACCTCGCTAGAATCGGGGCCCACGATCCTTACAGCATGGTTATCGTCGGCTTTCAAAACCCGCTCGTCGTGCTTTTTTATGTCATCGCGATGAGCTTGCTTTGCTCTCATCTTACCCACGGCGTCGCCTCAATTTTCCAAACTCTCGGGCTCCGCTCGAAAAAAGCCCAAAGCGCCATTCATAAGTTATCACTCGGTTACAGCTTCGCCATCTGGGCGGGCTTTATCTCCATTCCACTCTCCGTCCTCGCCGGTTTCATCAAGCTCTAAACTCCTTCTTTTATGTCCATCGTCCTCGACAGCAAAATCCCATCTGGCCCTCTTGATCAAAAATGGTCCAAGCACCGGATGGACTCTAAGCTCATCAACCCGGCGAATAAGCGGAAATTTTCCGTGATCGTCGTCGGCTCCGGCCTTGCTGGTGGCTCGGCCGCCGCTTCGCTCGCGGAACTCGGTTACCAGGTGAAATGCTTCTGCTATCAGGACAGCCCACGCCGCGCCCACTCGATCGCGGCCCAAGGCGGCATCAACGCTGCCAAAAATTACCAGAACGACGGCGACTCGGTCCGTCGTTTGTTTTATGACACCATCAAAGGTGGCGATTTCCGTTCCCGCGAAGCTAACGTCTATCGCCTCGCCGAAGTTTCCAACTCAATCATCGACCAATGCGTCGCCCAAGGAGTTCCCTTCGCCCGCGAATACGGTGGCCTGCTCGACAATCGTTCCTTCGGCGGCTCACAAGTGTCCCGCACCTTCTACGCCCGTGGCCAAACTGGCCAACAACTTTTAATCGGCTGCTATCAGGCACTTGAAAAAGAAATCCACAAGGGCGGCGTGAAAATGTATCCACGCACCGAAATGCTCGACTTAGTCTTAGTCAACGGCCACGCCAAGGGCATCGTCGTCCGCGACCTTAACACCGGTAAAATTTCCACCCATGCCGCCGACGCGGTCATTCTCGCCACCGGCGGCTACGGCAACGTGTTTTTCCTCTCCACCAACGCCATGGGTTGTAACGTCACCGCCGCATGGCGCGCTGCCCGCCGCGGTGCTCTGTTCGCCAATCCTTGTTACACTCAAATTCACCCAACTTGCATCCCGGTTAGCGGCGATTACCAATCCAAACTCACCCTGATGTCCGAGTCGCTCCGCAACGACGGCCGCATCTGGGCTCCAAAAACCCCCGAAATTGCCGAAAAATTACGCCAAAAGCTCATCAGCGCTGCCGACGTCCCCGAAGACCAACGCGACTACTATTTGGAACGCAAATACCCATCCTTTGGCAATCTCGCACCCCGCGATATTTCCTCCCGCGCTGCTAAGGAAGTCTGCGACGAAGGCCGCGGCGTTGCCCCAACCGGCCTTGGCGTTTACCTTGATTTCCGAGATGCCACCAAACGCCTCGGTGAAGACACGATCCGCGCCCGCTACGGCAACCTGTTCCAAATGTATGAAAAAATCGCCGGCGAAGACCCCTACCAGTTGCCGATGATGATCTACCCCGCCGTTCACTACACCATGGGCGGTCTCTGGGTGGATTACAATCTCATGTCAAACGTTCCCGGTCTCCACGTCCTCGGCGAAGCCAATTTCTCTGACCACGGTGCCAACCGTCTCGGTGCCTCCGCCTTGATGCAAGGCCTTGCCGACGGTTATTTCGTGATCCCCACCACCATCGCCAATTACCTCATCACTCAAAAACCCGGCAGCATCAGCACCGATATGCCTGAATTTAAGCAGACTGAGGCGGAAACCCGCGAACGCGTTAACAAGCTCTTCACCATCCAAGGCAAGCGCAGCGTCGATTCCTTCCACCGTGAACTCGGCAACGTCATCTGGGACAAATGCGGAATGGCTCGCTCGAAAGAAGGTCTCACCGAAGCACTTGAGAAAATCCCCCAAATCCGTGAGGAATTCTGGTCAAACGTCCGCGTCCCAGGCTCCGGCGAAAATGCCAACATGGAACTCGAAAAAGCGGGCCGTGTCGCCGATTTCCTCGAGTTCGGCGAAGTCATGTGCTATGACGCACTCGCCCGTGAAGAATCTTGCGGCGGCCACTTCCGCTCCGAGCACCAGTTCTTTGAAACCGATCCCGAAGTCATCGCCGGCACCACCCAAGCTGGTGAAGCCAAGCGCCACGACGACCAATTTGCTCACGTCGCCGCTTGGGAGTATCATGGTCCAGGCACTCCGCCAACCTTACACAAAGAACCACTGATTTACGAAGAAGTTCACGTCTCAATCCGCAGCTATGCGTAAGCGGCTTACCGAGGAATCATCGTAATCCGATAAGGGTCGTATCGGTCATCCGGGCGAAATAACCATCCCGGCTGGCGGTCGGCTAATTCATAACCCGTCAGCATAAACTCGGCAAGAAACTGATCGCTGTTCGGGTCGTAAGCTTGCT
>JAYWAR010000330.1:0-4091 GCA_043782285.1 Akkermansiaceae bacterium
AAGCTGAATTAAATGATCGCCCGCGCAAAATCCTCGGTTACAAATCTCCCAGCCAACATTCAACACAACTAGCAGCATGACGGGATCTCGCTCCATCCCAAACTATTCCCTAGGAGGGGAAATCCGCCTTTCCTGTTTGGTCATCGTTAGAAATGAAAGCGTTTTCAGTGCCTGAAGCTGTTGATTACACGCATATTATGAATTTATAGAAGAGTCCTAACACCAAAGTTTCTTAGCTTTTTGACTTTGAGTCGTGGAGGCTTTTTGCCAGAATTTCGGCATGGCCCGAACACTTCCGAAACTATGAGAGACGCTCGTCGAGCAAATCGAGAACGCATGGCAACAAACCCACCCCGATTGGACCCGCAAGCGCCTGCTCGTGGTGCGCCTCATCGCCCAGCACGACCATTGCGTCGCCGGAATCATGTATCTTTAACCTTTTTTCGGAGTGCTAACGAAACAAAAAACAACGCATCTAAATACACCGATGAAAGCTACCAAACCGTATCAAGAGGAATTCAAGAAACGCGCCGTGGAAATGTTACGCAATTCCTGCAAACCCGCCGTTTAAATCGCGCGAGAACTCGGCTGCACCGCAGATAGTCTGCGCGACTGGAAACGTAAATACGACGATCCACTACAAAAACTGCCCTGATCCCGATGAACTCACACCTGCCGAACTCAAACGCGAAGACGCCCGCCTCCGCAAGGAGCTGCAATACGTTACCGAACAGCGCGAAATCCTAAAAAAATCGCAGCCATCTTGGGGCAATGAATACCAAGGAAAAGCACCAGACCATCACTCATTTAAAAGACAAAAATCATTCTATCCCGATGCTCTGCAAGCTCTTCGAAGTCTCTCCAAGTGGCTATTTTGCCTCGCTAAAAACCCTGATTTCCCCGCGCAGAACCCGCCGTGAAAAGCTCGCCAAAAAAGTTAAAATCATTTTTAGCCAGCACAAAAGCCGCTACGGAAGACCGAGAATTTACCGCCAGCTTCGGACTGAAGGAGAACCTGTTTCTGAGAAAATGGTAGGTCGCCTCATGCACTCCGAA
Source organism: Akkermansiaceae bacterium (assembly GCA_043782285.1). GTDB lineage: Bacteria > Verrucomicrobiota > Verrucomicrobiia > Verrucomicrobiales > Akkermansiaceae > Luteolibacter. The sequence goes on from JAYWAR010000330.1 coordinate 1,057, forward strand.
GGCTTGTTAGCACGGAAGAAACGCAGTTTCCGGCCACGAACTACCCAGAACGTCGCTAGGCCAAAATACGCGCTAAACCTGCTCAAAGATCGAGACTCACCCATCGCACCTAACGAAGCTGTCGTCACAGACATCACTTACGTGGCCACGAAAGAAAACTGACTATACCTCGCCGCCGTCATGGATCTGCACAACAAACAAATTAAAGGCTATGAAATCCAAGAAGCCATGCAAACTGACCTGGTCGGCAAAGCCTTGGGAAAAGCCATGAAGAGCTATCTCAGCCTCACGGGTTGCATCCATCACAGGGATCGGGGCAGACAATACACGAGTCATGAATATCTTCAACAACTCGCCAACTAGGCCTCCAACCCTCCATGAGCGCAAAAGGCAACTGCTACGACAACGCCGCCATGGAAAGCTTCTGGTCAACTCTCAAGACCGAGGCATTTCCCAACTCGGGAGTCTTCGAAAGCAAAGAAGCCGCCAGACAGGCAATATTTGAGTATATCGAAGGCTATTATCACACGCAGAGAATGCACTCATCCCTCAACTACCTCACGCCTTTAGCTGCTGAAATGGCAGCCCAATCCGCAGTCTGAAAAACTAACAAAAACCACCTGAAAAACACTCCGGAAAATGGTGATAAGTCCACTAACCGGCTCTACCGCAACCTTAGACGGCTGGATAATTACCTCATCGTAATAGCTAAAGAATGGATTAAGCCCGAGAAAGTCCACTCGATGATCCACGGCCGGATGCGTGATCAAGCAAACGCTGGCGCTCCAAGTTAAAGTCTAATTCCTAAGAAATTTTGGTATAAGTTTCATTTACTCCATAATTTCCATGGCGCATTCCCTTTTGACCAAAGCTCTTCTAAAATTATTTTATCATGTAAAGTATCCATGTTTTGCCAAAAACCGTTATGCTTATAAGCACAGAGTTTACCTTCATTTGCAAGTTTCTGCATTGGAGATTTTTCCCATATAGTAAAATCATTATCAATATAATCAATAACTTTTGGCTCCATTACAAAAAATCCGCCATTAATCCATGATCTATTATCTATTGGCTTTTCATTAAATTTAATAATTCGCGTATCTATTTTTGAAAATGTTAATACTCCAAATTGACTAAGATTTTTAACCGCTGTTAGCGTACATAAAGCATTACTATTTTTGTGAGATTTAATACTATTAATAATATTAACATTACTTAACCCATCACCATAAGTCATACAGAATGTCTCGTCATCAAGATAATCACTAATTCTTTTAATTCTTCCTCCTGTCATGCTTTTATGTCCAGTATTTACCAAAGTCACAGTCCAAGGTTCTGCGGAATTATTAAAATAACTAATCTTATTATTAGTTACGTCATAACTAACATCTGATTTACTTAAATAGTAATCGGCAAAATATTTTTTTATTATATTTCCTTTATATCCTAGACAAATCAAAAAATCATTAAACCCATAGTAGCTATATATTTTCATAATATGCCATAATATGGGTTTATTACCGATTTCGATCATTGGCTTAGGTTTCACCAAACTCTCTTCGCTAATCCTAGATCCTAAACCTCCAGCAAGAATCACCACTTTCATATTTTATAATAATACTTTTAATAATTTAATTAGAATACTTCCGCAAATCCATGCGGTCTGCGCAATCGGTGGGCTTGGCAGAAGACCAAGGCTGTAAGAGGCTTCTGGTTCAACGACCAAGACGAACCGAAATGCCAACTTACAGCCGCCTGACCCGGCCACAGCGATACACCATCGAAGCCATGAACCGCAGCTGTTCTCCTCAGAAAGAAATCGCTGAAACCATCGAGGTTTCCACCTCGAGGGTTTGTCGCGAACTGCGCCGCAATGGCATAACGCAGGAAAATTACAGCTACGTCGCCGTGCCGAATCCCACGAATGGCAAGGATTCAGGATCGCCCCAGAACTATTGGAACAGATCACAACCAAGCTTTGTGAAGAGCTATGGAGTCCCGATCAAATCCGTGCAACCTTTGCAAAAAAAGGTGTCCGAGACGTCAGCCACGAAACGATTTATCAGCATATTTAGAGCCAGTCCCAGAATTCGTGATTTTCTGCCGAACTTTCATCAATTGTTCATTTGACCAGCGGAATGAACCTCGATTTTTGCGAAGACGGTCTGAATTGCATTAATAATCCCAAATTTGACTCGCTGGATCTGGGGTTTTACGCGGTTTGGCCGTGGCTTTCCCGAACCTGCGGGAATGGGGTCCAGATCCTTGGCGAGAGCGGGCGATCTTTGTCAGGCGGCCTGCGATTCGGGCAAACCGCTGTTCTGCTCTTGGGCCTCTTTTCGCTTTTTCTCCGCCTTGGCCATGCGGGCAACCGCCCACAGGTTATACGTGAGAACAACCCATCCCACCGCGAGCTTCCGATGCTTGAATCCTTTGGCTAACAGGGGACGACCGAGGAACACGTTCTTGAAAATTCCAATCCGCGCTTCGGTGCCGGCTCTTCTCTTGGGTCACTCGCGAAAGTCTTCTTCAGTCGCAAGTTGGTTAGGCAAGTCAGTTAGAAAATACAGTCAAATAACTCGGTCACGTCTCGCGGACACAAGCCATTGCCGATTTCCCGCCAATCTAACATTGAGCTGTTGACTATACTTGCGAGTCCGCAGTCACACCACACTTGTTTCACCTTCAACTTTTGTTTATCTAGCAACCGTTCAAGTGCGGGAATAGAGCTTGTCCCAGACTTCGTGAATCCTTATGATACAATGTTTTAGCAGCGGAAAAAAGTAAGCATGGAAGCCCAAAAAGACTCCTATTCCCGAAATTCGAGGCTTATGATTTGGTTGCAACACTAAATCCAAATTCGAACTGTAATCACCTTCACCTATCAACCCGCCCTTCGTTCAGCACTTCCATGCGTTTAGGGTCCTCTTGACTACCGCGAACAGCACATCCTATTCCAACGCATCAACAACCCCCTCTCCGCTTTAGGTCTCGAAAAGAAATTCATCACACAGACTCTCGCTGAGCATAAAATC
>JAYWAR010000331.1:0-4088 GCA_043782285.1 Akkermansiaceae bacterium
ATCGGCGCACAGAGCATCGAGTATTGATGGATTTTCATCATCGCCTCAATGATCGGCTGTGGCGCGCAGGCGTAACCCAGACGGAATCCGGTCATCGCAAATGCCTTGGAAAAACCATGCAGCAAAATCGTCCGCTCCTTCATCCCCGGCAATGAGGCGATCGATAAATGAGGCTCGCTTTCATCATACCGGAGTTCACTGTAAATTTCATCAGTAAGCACGATCAAGTCGTGCTCAATCGCCAGCTTGGCAATCCCCTCAAGATCTTCCCGCGAGGCACAGGCTCCCGTCGGATTGGTTGGGAAATTGATGAAAACCACCCGGGTTTTCGAGGTAATCGCCGCCGCCAGTTTTTCAGGTTTGAGCGAGAACTCGTCCTCCTTCGTGGTCAAGACCGGCACCGGTACCCCATGCGCCATGACGATGCTCGGGCTATAAGAAACGTAACAAGGCTCGTGATAAATGACCTCGTCGCCGGGATTGAGCAGCGCGCGTAAGGCAATGTCGATGCCCTCGGAGACTCCCACCGTCACCAGCACTTCGCTCGTTGGATCGTAGCCAACTTGGAAAAAATTCTCGACGTATTTGGCAATCGATTTACGCAACGAGAGTAGCCCGAGATTAGAAGTGTAAGTGGTTTGGCCTTTTTCGAGCGAATAAATCGCCGCTTCCCGGATATGCCATGGGGTGACGAAGTCTGGCTCGCCCACACCGAGCGAAATTACGTCATCGCGGCCTTGTACGAGTTCAAAAAAGTCACGAATCCCCGAGCGCGGGATTGAAGCAACGTGGGTGGCGATTTTCGCGAGATAGTCCATGGTCAAGTCCGCCAATTTGCGGAATTTGGATTCCAGCGGGATGAAGCGCTGCCGTCAATCCTGAGCGGGGGTTTATTTAGAGGGGCAATGGAATTCCTGAGCGATTGGGGCGCACTCGCGGATCTCGGCTTGGAGCCACCCCTTGAAAAATGTTGCTCGCCGCAGGATACAGCTTGGACCTGCGTGCAAGTTCGTCCATCTTGCGCACCGCCATGCATTTTCCCGGCACTTATACCGCTCTCATCACTCCTTTTCGCTACGGCAAAATCGACATCCACGCCTTTCAATCCCTGATCGAGCGGCAGATTGCCGCCGGTATCGACGGCATCGTGCCGGTGGGGACCACCGGAGAATCCCCCACCCTCGACACCGATGAACACATTGAAGTGATTCGGCTGGCCGTCGAATTTGCGGCTGGCCGCTGCCAAGTGGTCGCTGGCACCGGTGCCAATGCCACCGCCGAGGCGATCCAGCTGACCGAAGCTGCCGAAGCTCTGGGCGCGACGGGCTCGCTGCAAGTTTGCCCGTACTACAACAAGCCATCACAAGAAGGTCTTTACCGCCATTTTAAGGCCATCGCCGAATCCACCAAATTGCCACTGATGCTCTACAGCGTGCCCGGCCGCGCCAGCATTGAGATCGCCCCGGAAACCGTCGCCCGTCTGGCCGCAGATTGCCCAACGATCACCGCCATCAAAGAAGCCGGTGGCTCAGTGGACCGGGTCAACCAGCTCGTCCAAGTTCTCCCTCCCGGTTTTGGAATCTTGTGCGGCGACGATCCGCTCACTCTGCCTTTCGTCAGTTGCGGAGCCACTGGTTTGGTTTCGGTTGCTTCCAACCTCATTCCAGAAATCATCGTTAAGCTGGTTCAAGCCTGTTTAAGCGGAGATTTTTCAGCGGCGCTGGCCTTACAAAAACAATACTACCCGCTGATGCGCGGGCTGATGTCACTCGACGTCAATCCGGTGCCGATCAAAACCGCTGTTTCGCTGCAAGGCCATTGTCTCGCGGACCTACGCTTACCCCTTGCGCCCCTTTGCGACGATAACACCAACCGCCTCACCGCCCTGCTGCGCACCTTCAAGCTTCTCCCTTAACACTCAAATCTTTCCACCGATGCCCTACCCTAAACTCTTCAGTCCCGGACCCGTCGATGTTTCCAAGGAAACCTTCGTCGCGATGTCACAAACCATGATTGGCCATCGCGGTGCAGATTTCGAAAACCTTTACGCCTCCACTCAACCCGGACTCCAAGAAATTTTCGGCACTGCCCGCCCAGTCTTCATCTCCACCTCATCCGCGTGGGGCGTGATGGAAGGAGCCTTGCGCAATCTCGCCCGCCACAAAGTGCTCTGCTTATGCTGTGGCGCGTTCTCCGACAAATGGCTCGATGTCGCAAAAAAATGCGGCTTCGAGGCTGAGGCCGTGCAAGTCGAGTGGGGCGACGCGATCGACCCAGAAATGGTCCGCGCCAAACTCGCCGAAGGGGGTTTCGACACCGTCACCTTCATTCACTCCGAAACCTCGACCGGCGTGCTCAACGACCTCGTCGGGATTTGCCAAGTGGTCAAATCTTTCCCCGACACCATGCTGATCGTGGACACCGTTTCGTCGCTCTCCACGGTGCCGATGGAAATGGACACCAACGGCATCGACGTGATGCTCGCAGGTGTCCAAAAGGCCCTCGCACTGCCTCCCGGGATGGCGGTTTTTGCTGTCTCTGAAGCAGGCATGGAACGCGCTAAAACCCTCAATAATCGCGGTTACTACTTTGATTTCATCGAGTTTGAAAAAAATGCGGCAGCCAATAACACCCCTTGCACCCCTGCGATTTCGCTCATTTTTGGGCTCCAACACATTCTTGGGGAGATTGCTAAGGAAGGTTTCGTTGCCCGCCAAGCACGCCATGCCCAAACCAACGCGATGATCGCCGCTTGGGGAGCCAAGCACGGCTTCGAATTATTTGCCCCCGAGGGCCGCCGCTCGTTTGCACTCACCTGCTTCAAGACCCCTGCCGATTTTGATCTCTCAGGGTTCATCAAAACCCTTAAAAACCAGCACCACTTTTTGATCAACGGCGGTTACGGCAAAATCAAGGGTAGTACCTTCCGGATCTCCAACATGGGTAACGAAACGGTCACCACCATCCAACAACTGATTGATGCCATGGATGAGGTTCTGGGATGAATTCGAAGCCACGACTTCTTGGACTTTAAATCGATCTCAGTCACCATCTCCCGAGCACCGCCGCCACGCTGAGGGCGGTGATTTCGCCGGTTCTGACCCCCTTTTTGCCAACTCCTGCCAGTGGCAGAACCGCCTCCAGGCAGGGGGAGCCTGAGGCGCTGCTCGCAAGCACCGCTTGCTCAGGAATCGCAAAAACACCGTGACAGATTTTCCCGCCCCATGGATCGATGTAACTCACGGGGAACGAGCAAGCCTCTTTCTCAAGCTTGCGTGGAATCGAGATTAGCGTGATGAAATGGGCATCCAGCGCCACCCACCCAGCAGGTTTTCCCAGCTCCCGGCGTAATACATAACGTCGCAGGCTAACGACTGGCGGCAGACCTTTAGCAAGCGAAGTCTCTAGGTTTTGGTGAGCTCGCCGCAGGAGTTTTTCCAAAGTCTCACGCGGCTTGAGAAATAGAACCTGGTGGCTCACCCACGGCAAAAATTGGCCGCGAGTCATTTCATTGGCGATGTCTTGGAGATCGGTGAGGTTCACCCCATTTTGCGACCAGCGGGGACGGCCAAGAATCGAGTGAGAAGGACGCATTCCATTCTCGCGGATGATGGAGTAAATCCGTTGTTTGTCAGTCTCACCAACGATCGAGTTCGCAGCCCGCTGCCAATCTTCATTGCCGAAACGAAAAGCGTTGAGCAAGGCGGTGGGACCGCAAGCATTGCCGGCCACCACCAGCTGGTCCGCCGGAATCGCCGCCAAATGAGGAGCTTCGCGCAACGGAGATGCCGCGATCACCACTTGGCAGAGTGCCCCGAAAACTCCGCTATTTCTAATTCGCCGGAACATAATTTTGAGCGCGAAGGTCATTGGAAGGCTTCACGTCTTTACGACCATCGGAAAGACTAACCCTAGATTCGAAATGCATGCTTGAGCCCTTTACCCAGGAAATCGGGACCCGGATTGTTTGAACGGCACCGACGGCCAGCGAAGTAATATTGGAACGCATCATTCCGCCCGGCGTGGAAATCTGGACACCGGTGTTGATCAGTGTTTCAGTTCCACGGTTTTGAACCAAAACTTCCAAT
>JAYWAR010000332.1:0-11286 GCA_043782285.1 Akkermansiaceae bacterium
TCGGGGATATCGCCATTCAGTTGTTGGCCACCACCCGGTCGGTCACCGAGGGTCCAATTCTGGCCAGCACCGCTGCTATAATCACCTGTGGTGCTGCCAACCTGCGTACCGTCGATGATAAAGCGATAAACAGAACTGTTACTTTCCATCGCAAACACATGTGATCCCGTCTGCGGCCAACTGGCATAGCTCATCGATTTACGATTATTGGCAAAAACCCCCGGCTGGGATTCGTTGTAAGTATTCGCCACCCAGCGGGAATCGTTAGCACGATTTTCAAACAAATTATAACGTCCATCCGTATTAATTGTCGAGACTGCAAATACCGATCCCGCACTGGGAAAGAAGGTGCTGAGATCACCAAGTTTAAGCTCGGAGCCAGCATCGTCGTTGACCTGCGTAAATCGCAGCACCGGCTTACCATTCAAACCACTCGCAATGTATTTCGGCTGGTCAGCACTCACTGCATTGGTTGCATGATGGACGTTACCGCTACTATCGTTCCACTGCTTAACGAAAGTGTCAGCACCGACGACTCGGACTTGATTGGTGTCTGCTGGATTAATTTTGTCAGCCGACAACCACACCACCAGTCCGTCGGTGACAGGCGGCATCGCGTGTGAGATTGGAGCGTCGCCGAACCACAATGCAGCCCCTAAAGGCAAGGCAAAGGTGAAATGTTGCAAGGTGACCCGTATTGGGTTTAATCTAGCTGATTTTTTCATGGCGATTGTGCTTAGAATGATGGATTCCGCGTGAATTTAGAGAAGAGCATATTGAACCCAAATGATTCTAATTATTTAAAATACCGATGATTTGGCGACGGAATTTTAAATTTTCATGAATTCATTGATTTTCCAATCAGATTTAAAGCTTATTTTTGTAAGTAATACAATTCATTATTGGCTCGGTTAAGATGATTTTCATCATAAAGTGACAAAGAAGGTGTATTAAAAATCGGATGACAACATGAGTACCCGCAGGAATTTCATGAACTCGGGTAAATCCAACTTTTTTTTGCGATCAGAGAGGGGATGTTTTATCCAAAAAACCCACTTCGTTTGATTCCATTACAATGAGTTACGTGTAATAAAGATCCGTCTGCTTTGGTTGCGAACGCTTAGAGCCCGTTCGCGAGTTTTTAAAATCGATCGTCACGAGTATGGAGTACATACCCAAAAACATGTTAGGTCCTAAAAAATGATGCTTCTGCATTCTCGAATTGAGATCAAGTCCTCAAGAGCTTCTGGCGACTTTCTCGAAAGCGCGTTTGCCAAGGCTACTCGGCGGAGTTCGTAGTTGGTTCGTTGGGTTTAAGTCTAGATCTACAAAAAAGCCGAGAGCTTGAGTCTCGGCTTTTGAGCTTGGTGTTGAGATCGTGCGTTGATCTCAACTTAATCGCTAAATTACGGTGCGGGTACCGCTTGTACTCTCACGAACAATTTACCGTTCACGGATGGCTTGCTTATCGTAAAGCTCACCGTTTCCACCGCGCCATTGGTAAGCACCGACTGCGCTGATCCGGCATCTGGCGTCCAAGTCACTAAATCGGTAGAGGTGAGGACGGTGTAAACCAGCCCAGTGAGCGCCGGGGTCGCACGGCGAGTGTAGCTGAACACACCAGTCGTCGTATTAAGTGGCACGCTGATCGGGTTAGCCGATGAACCACTGGAAGGATCTAGGCCAAACGCGTATTCTTGTTGGTTCGTTAAGCTGTCACCATCAGGATCAGCGGTCACCAATTTATCCGCCGGATTGGTAATCAAGGGATAATTCGCCATCCAAGTACTGTAATCGTTAGTGACTGCAGAAACGACGCTAACGACTCCGGCAGTTCCAGAGAAGTGGACATCATCAATGTAGGTGGCACCCGAGCCGGTAGCCCCCCAAGTTCCCGAAGCTTGTTGAACTGTGGCGAAATACAAGCTGCCAACGACTTCGGTGCCGGTAGGTGCTACTTTGCCGCCGTTGATGATCAATTTATTGTTATCTTTGATCGAGCCGCCGTTCACCGTCAAAGTCCCAGCATTTAAGACCGTGTCACCGGTGTAGGTGTTGACTCCAGAAAGACTTAATGTGTTGTTCCCGATTTTAGTAAAACCTCCAACACCGCTGATGATACCGCTGCAAGTAAGCATGCCGGCTGTTGTGCTAATCGTCGGCGAGGCATTCAAGGTCATCGGACCGCTGATTGTGGCACCCCATCCGTTTGGACTTGAAATTGTACCCCCATTTAGAGTTACTGCATTCGATAGTCCGACTTTGTTAAATTGTAGAGTAGCACCATTATTGATGGTAATTGGACCCGTTCCTGCAGGATTGATGCTGTTGAAAGTGTAATTATTATAGTAAGCCCCCAAAGTGAGAATACCGCTATTTATGGTAATTCCACCGCTGAAGGTATTAGCATTTTTCCCATAAATTTTTAGTTCTCCGCTGCCATTTTTGGTAAGGCTGCCTGCACCCGTAACCAGACTCGCTAGAGTAACTTGTGAATTACTAACATTATCGATAATAATATCTGACGACATATTTACCGCAAGATTGAGAGTCGCTTCGGTAGCTGAGCTTTGTTTGATCGTTGGCAAGATTGCACCATTGGCGGTTAAAGTTAAATATTGAGTATCGCCATACAAGGACTGCAGCGTCACATTGGCACCGAAATTAAGCTGATTGACGGCAAATCCTGTCCCGAGGTCATAGGTGACGGTGTAAGTTCCTGTTTGAGTGAAATTAAGGATATAGTCTGCTTGACCTGGCGATATCGGCTTGGAGCCGGTGGTAAGATTATTGGTCCATTGCGAACTGTTACTCCAATTTCCCGGAGTGTTGGTGTTCCAAGTGAAAATGTTTGGAACAGCCCCCTTGGTCACTGTCACGGTATAAGTTTGAAATGTAACACCATCATCCGCAGTAATTGTATAAGATTGTGGAGTGCTAAAGTCGTGCGAGCTGCCAGATGCAAATGAACTGGTTGAAGCGGGAGAGTAAGTGAAAACAGGAGCTAACGTGGTAATGTCAGTCGTCAAAGGTACTGTCACGCTGATATTAAATCCAGAAATGGTGGTATCTGATAAGTTCGGAAAGGCGAAGGTCAAAATATTACAAGCGGAGCTCGCTCCAGGTGTCGAACTATCAATCGCCGAATAAGCACTTATCCCGGCACTATTGGTTCCAGCGACTTTAAAATCGTATACTGTGCCATTGGTGAGGCCAGTGATCGTGAAGTTTTGCGTTGCTGCGGTTGTGGGTTCAACCAAGAACAATTGTTCGGCAAGGGTTGTTGTGTTGGTGGCCGAAATCTGATAACTGGTAGAACCTAACGTTGGAGTCCAGCTCACTTTGATTGTTCCTGAAAATATAGGTACTGAGGATGTTCCAGTCGGAACCGGCGGCACCACCGCTGCTGGATAATTGTTGGTTAAATCATACTTACTTTTTAAATAAGAGCCTACCAAATCGGATTCGGTGCTTGTTAACACGCGGTTGTAGAGGATTAACTCGGGGATATCGCCATTTAGCTGTTGGCCACCGCCTGGGCGGTCACCGATGGTCCAATTCTGGCCAGCTCCGCTGTTATAATCACCTGTGGTGCTACCAATCTGTGTGCCGTCGATGACAAAGCGATAAAGAGAACTATTACTTTCCATCGCAAATATGTGTGAACCCGTCTGCGGCCAACTGGCATAGTTCATCGATTTGCGACTATTGGCAAAAACTCCTGGCTGGGACTCGGCCCAAGTATTCGCCACCCAGCGGGAATCGTTAGTACGATTATCAAACAAATTATAACGTCCATCCGTGTTAATCGTCGAGACTGCAAACATTGAGCCCGCGCTGGCAAAGAACGTGCCAAGATCACCAAGCTTGAGCTCGGAGCCAGCATCGTCGTTGACCTGCGTAAATCGCAGCACCGGCTTACCATTCAGCCCACTCGCAATGTATTTCGGCTGGTCGGCACTCACCGTATTGGTCGCATGATGGACGTTACCGCTGCCATCGTTCCACTGCTTGACAAACGTGTCGGGGCCGACGACTCGGACTTGATCGGTGTCTGCAGGGTTAATTCTGTCAGCCGACAACCACACCACCAGTCCGTCGGTGACAGGCGGCATCGCGTGCGCGACTGGAGCGTCGCCGAACCACAACGCAGCCCCTAAAGGCAAGGCAAAGGTGAAATGTTGCAAGGCGACCCGTATTGGGTTTAATCTGGCTGATTTTTTCATGGCGATTATGCTTAAGACTCTCTGTGAAGATTTTTAGAAAGAAAACAAATTAAACAATTCAGTCTTTGAAAAATAGACGATGCCAAGGGTTTAATTTGCAAAATATCTTGTAGAAAAAAAATTGGAAAAAGGAAGAAAATTATTCAGGCTTGAAATTTTCAATTAAACTTTCGCATAATTCTTTAATTTAAGGACCGCCAAAAAAGGCAAATTTGAATTCAGCCGAGAATGATCAAGCCACCGATCTTGCCAGTACGGCAAACGCTTTACACCTGTGATTTCTCGATCTTAAATTTATTTTTTACCGATCTTTAAAAAAATTCTGCAAATTATCCCCGATGCTCACAATTAAACCAAAATCTGCCTGCGCTTTTGACCAAATTTCGATGGGAGAGATCATGCTGCGTCTGGATCCCGGCGAGGGCCGAATCCGCAGTGCCCGCCAGTTTACGGCATGGGAAGGTGGTGGAGAATATAACACTTCGCGCGGTTTGCGGAAATGTTTCGGCTACCAAACTGCAGTGGTGAGTGCCCTGGTGGACAACGAAATTGGCCACTTGATTGAAGATTTCATCATGCAAGGTGGGGTTGCTACCGATTTTATTCAGTGGCGCGAGGATGACGGGATCGGCCGCAAGGTGCGCAATGGTCTCAATTTCACGGAACGCGGCTTCGGTATCCGCGGTGCTGTCGGCAACCCTGACCGCGGCAACAGTGCCGCCTCGCAACTCAAACCCGGCGATGTCGATTGGGACCACCTTTTCGGCAAGCTCGGCGTCCGCTGGTTCCACACCGGCGGCATTTTTGCGGCACTCTCGGAATCTACCGCAGCCCTAACAATCGAGGCGGTGCAAGCCGCACACCGCTATGGCACCGTAGTTTCCTACGATCTTAACTACCGCCCTTCGCTGTGGAAAACCATCGGCGGCCTTGCCAAAGCTCAGCAGGTGAATCGTGAAATCGCCAAATACGTCGATGTCATGATCGGTAATGAAGAAGATTTTACCGCCTCGCTTGGTTTCGAGGTCAAAGGTGCGGATCAGCAGCTTGCCGCGATCGAGTTGGATGCCTTCAAAGCGATGATCGAAACGGCGGTCAAAGAGTTTCCAAACTTCAAAGTGGCCGCCACTACCCTGCGCGGGGTGATTACCGCCACGATCAACGACTGGTCGGCGATTCTCTGGCACGCTGGCCAGTTCCACGAAAGCCGCAAATACCCCAGCCTCGAAATTCTCGACCGAGTCGGCGGCGGTGACTCATTCGCCTCTGGCCTGCAATTTGGCTTCATGGAATACAACGACGCTCAAAAAGCCGTTGAGTATGGAGCCGCCCACGGCGCGCTCGCTTCCACCACTCCCGGCGACACTTCGATGGCCACCCGCAAGGAAGTCGAAAAACAAATCAGCGGTGGCGGTGCCCGGGTGCTGCGCTAAATTAAATTTCAAATTTCCGGCACCCGCCAATTTTTTATTATTTTAAGAACTTCCTAAGCTCGTTTTCATGCACCCATTTCTTGCTCCCGAATTGCACATCCGTTGGTCGACACTGGTTGCCGAGGCCATCGAGCCGGACATCCGCCACGCACTTGAATTGGCAAAGGCCAATATCGAAAAAATCTGCGTGCAGACCCAAGCCACCGCAAATTATCACTCGACGTTCCTCGCGCTCGAACAAGCGAGCGAGTCCCTCAATGCCGGCTGGGGCCGCCTGAATCACTTAGATTCGGTGTCGGACTCACCCGCCCAACGCGAAGCTTTCGGTAAAATGTTGCCAGAGGTCACTGATTTTTATTCCTCGATCGCCCTCAATGACCGCTTATGGGCAGTGATTAAAATCGTCGGGGAGAGTCCCGAAATTGCCAGCCTGTCTGCCGTTGAACAACGATTCGTCGCTGAAACTCTCGCCGATTTCCGCAACGCCGGGGCTGATTTAGCGGTCACTGACAAACAACGGATTATTGTCATCGAAGCCGAGCTGTCACAGCTTACCCAGCAATTTTCCGAGCAGGTCCTCGACTCGACGAATGCCTGGGAACTGGTCATCACCGAAGAAGCGAAACTGGCTGGTTTGCCCCAATCGGCCATCGCTGGAGCCGCCGCCAATGCCCGCACAAAAGGCCACCCGGCACCCGCTTGGCGCTTCACTTTGCAGCAACCGTCGATGTTGCCGGTCATGCAGCACCTGCATGATGACTCGATCCGCCGTCAAATCTGGGAAGCGTCCACGCAAATTGGAGCCACCGGCGAGTTTGACAACACGGCGCTTGTTTGGCAAATTCTCACGCTCCGCCAGGAAAAAGCCGCGATCCTCGGCCACCCGCATTTCGCAGATCTCGCATTGCTGCGGAGTATGGCCAAAACCGGCGATACGGCGCTTCGTTTCATCGAAAACCTCCACGCCCGCATCCGTCCCACCTTCCTTGCCGAGCACCATCAACTCCGCCACTACAAAGCCGCAAAATCCGGCCAACCCGTGACTCTGCTCGAACCGTGGGAAGTCGGCTACTGGGCAGAAAAACAACGGAAAGAACACTACGATTTCGACGAGGAAACCCTGCTGCCCTATTTCCCGGTCGCTGGCGTGATGGCCGGAATGTTTGAAATCGCCTCGCGGCTTTTCGGCATCACCATCCGCGAATTAGAAACGGTGTTCCTCGAACCGTCTTCCTCGAACCATCCACTCGTCGAAACTTGGCATCCCGAGTGCAAATTCTACGAGATTCATGACTCGACAAGTGCAGCTCATCTCGGCTCGTTCTACGCCGACTGGCATCCGCGCGAATCCAAACACGCGGGCGCTTGGATGAATTCGCTTCACACCGGCGCACTCGGCGAGCCGCACCTCGGTCTGATCATCGGCAACATGAGCCCGCCCATAGATGGCAAGCTCGCCCTCCTCACTCACCGCGAGGTGGAAACAATTTTCCATGAATTCGGCCACCTCCTCCACGGCCTACTCAGTGCCGTGACGGTGAAATCCCTGGCTGGTACTAACGTCCCACGAGATTACGTCGAGCTTCCCTCACAACTTATGGAAAATTTCTGCTGGGATCGCGAATCGCTTGACCTGTTTGCCCGCCATTTCGAAACCCATGAGCCGATTCCTGAAGCGCTTTTCACGAAAATGCTCGCGGCCAAGAACTACTTCAGCGCCTCCGGCTTCATGGGCCAACTCGGACAGGCCAAGTTCGATCTCGAACTCCACACCCGCCTTAACGACTACATCGGCAAAGATCTGGATGCTGTCGATCGCCAAGTCCTCGCCGACTACCATGCGCCACTTCAAACTCCCCGGCCCACCATCATGCGCCGCTTCGGCCACCTTTTTAGCAGTCCCACCGGCTATGCCGCAAATTATTATTCCTACAAATGGGCAGAAGTCCTCGACGCTGACGCCTTCACTCGCTTCCAACGCGAAGGTATCCTCAATCCCGAGACCGGAGCCGCTTTCCGCGAACATATTCTCAGTAAAGGCAACTCCGCCGCTCCAGATGAACTTTACCGCTGTTTCATGGGCCGCGATCCAGACCTCGAACCCTTGCTTATCCGCGCCGGCCTCGCGGCGGCAACATTGTCTTAATCCAACACTTTTAATGCTATTCTGACGGCCTCAGTCGGTAGACTTTCAAAATGCCGCTGAGACAAAAATCGCGGATCGTTCTCGAAAATTGCTGCCGATTTTTCAGAAAAAATTTCAACCAAAAGAAATCTTGTAACAGCGGTTTGGAAAGATACGCTGATAACTTGTTGTCTATGATGGTTAAAACTAGAAATGGCCACGCTCAAACGATTATTTCGTACTTTGCTGCTCGGATCATGGAATACCCGGCATTTTTCTCTCCTTCTTCTGGTCCAACCACCCTCTTTTTCAGAGGTTTTTATTTCAAAAAAAATTTCCTAGCAGTCGGCTCGGCCTACCCGCACCTGGCTCGTGAACTTTTATAGCCAGTTCAGGTATCTTTGAAATCACCCCCGAAAGCTCACCCGATTCCATACACCTCACCATTTCGTCCAGCGGAAGCTAGGATTTTCCTCATCTGACTCAAGATAAACCCATGATAACTCTTTTATGTCAACCTCGTATCCCCATTCGCATCGTCCGGGCAACCCATGTGCTGACTTTTCAAATAGCTTTGCGATCCATGGCGCTCGGTAACTCGCCGAATCCCAAGTTTATTGGGGCCAGTGCCGTGCCGGCGGTGGATGACGTGATTCTCAGTGCGATGGCACATCAGTAAGAATACAATTTCGTAACAAGTTAAGGAAAGATTCAATCAGATGTTTAATCGAAAAAATAAAGTTGAAGCAAACTCGATGGGCTCGATGATAATTTGGATGCGATGTTTGAATGTCCTGTTCGCGGCGCTGGTGTTGGCACAACCGATGGCTCAGGCGCAAACCACTTATCCACTGACTAACGGCGGCTATATGGGAGTTAGTGCAGAAAAGACGCCTCAAACGTATAATGCGGGCTATAGTTTTTATTCGACTGCGTGGCCGATGTTAGGCGATTATCCCCGCGATAATGAAATTCAAACCGGGCTTTATGGCACATGGATGTTTCCATCAACTTCCTTTACCACCAACCATTATACGGATATTGAAGGTGGTCTGGGTTGGTGGCGGGGGCGGAATTTTCAGACGGCGACGCCGAAGTTTCTGATGGGGGGAGTGACGGCGGGGGGGGATCCTGCGTGGTGGTTTGCGAATAGTCCAGGCAGCGGGTCATCGGGGGGTAACGGTAAATATGGCGTCGCCCAACTTAGTCCGTCATTGCTGTTTCCACCCGATGGGCTGAATCTTCGCCAAGGCACGAGCGGGAAAATTTTTGGTTATGGTTATCTGGCCTTGCCCCTTACTGAGCCGAAAACGACCACTGCGGGTGTTGCCGTTCCTACCGGTAATCACTGCTGGACTTTGTTCATGAATACCGGGAACTTCAAAGGCGCTGCAACGTTCTTTACGCCGTATTTCTGGTCACAACTCTCGGTGATTAAACCGCAATTGGCCGGCGAAGGGCTTGATTCTCGTTGGGCTAAGCCGGACAAGGGCCTTGCCATGGAATCCCAAGAGACTTTCCGCGCTGCCGCGTTTGACACGGCGGAAGGTACTTTCGTCCGTTCGATGCCGGTCTATTATCCCGTGGATTCGAATGGTTACTCTTTGTTGATGCATCGCCTTTGTGCCTATGATCAAAGCGCACTTTGGGATGATGTGAGCCAGTGGTTGGCAGCCAGTGGTTCAACTCCCAGCAGCGTGATCAAGCCTGCATCCACCTACGTGCAGACGGCCACCGGCGGCAATCCGGTATGGACCATGAAAAATGGTAAGACTTCCTTAGGACCGCTCAAATGGGACGGAATTGTAGCTCCTTATGCCCCTAACTCGCAAGAATTGGGTTACAAGTGGAGGACGAATCAATCGACGCTGATCCCGTCGGCCAACGGTTCGCTCATCAAGTTGCCGGAGTATTATCAAGGGCCACTCAATGCCAATTCAACCTCGCAATGGTTGCCGATCGATGCCGGGAGCGTACCGAAAACCGCTGCAACGATGCTCGCAGGTGTAAATTTGAGCAATCCTAGCTTGCATAACCCGGTGGTAGCGGTCGACAGCGACGCCGTCTGGACGAGTCCTGGGCCGGTATCCGGAGCATGCCGAGCCTTGTTAGGCGATGGCAGCTACGTGACCTACTACTGGTATCGCTTTGCGGATCAGCCGGCGCTATTGAAAGCCGATATGACTTTGGCCGAACGCAATCGGCTTCAGACCGTCGTCGAGAAGATGCATCGGGAGTGGAAAAATGATCGCGATTATATTGCCCCGCCGACGACAGGAACCCTTGCGGATCTGGATCCGGCTCAGCTGCTAACGCCACCCCTCGGGCTGGAATACGGTTATGTGCCGATCGCTTGGAGGCAGGACTGGGGTGGCTCGGCGACGAGTCCCGGGGCGCTGAATTTCACCTCGGTCCCAGCCAGTCCAACGGCGGGGACATCGTTCAGTGTGACGGTGCAAGCGGTGAATACCAATGGCGTGGCACAGAACGTGATAAGTGACACACTGGTTCAACTGAGCGTCGCCTCGGGTTACGGGACTTTGAGTGGAACCACCGTGGGCACGATTTCCAGTGGGAGTGGTAGCGTGACGATCACGGGGGTGATCTACTCGGCGGCAGATGCCATGACCTTGACCGCCTCGGCGACTTGCCTGTCGCCCGGCACCAGTGGCACTCTCAACTTCACAAATTCCAGCGGCACGGTGAATCTTTACAACCGGCCAGCCACCGCGCTCTCAACCAATTTGGCGACGCTCAATGCAACGCTCGACTGCCGTGGGAGCAACGCCGACGTGCAAGTTTATTGGGGGCCTTATAATGGCGGCACCACCCCCGCAGGCTGGGCCAATTCCGCTTCCGTGGGGACTTGGATCAATGCGATTTCGACGAATCTCAGCAGCATTGCCACGGGTTTACTTCCGGAAACGACCTACTATTTCACCTTCCGAGGGACCAATGCGTCGGGACTGACATGGGCCTCCAAAGTATTGAGCTTTACGACGCTGCCCTTGGCTCCCGTCATCACTGGGCAGCCTGCCAGCAGAACCAGTGTGGTTGGCTCAACGGCAAGTTTCACGGTGGCCACTCTTCGGGCGACTGGCTACCAATGGTTCAAAGGTACGGTTCCGCTGGTAAATGGTGGACAAGTCTCGGGTGCCGATACCGCGACGCTCAGCTTAAGTGGTGTCACGGCCGCGAATGTTGGGAGTTACAGTGTGGTGATCCGTAATGGCAGCGGTCAGGCGACGAGCGCTACGGCGAGCCTAACGGTGGTGGCAATGGTCAACCTGACCTGGGATGCCAACGGCAGCAGTGCCAACACCAGCGATGGCGCTGGCCAATGGGCTAGCAATTCCTGGTGGAACGGGACGGCGAATGTGAATTGGATCGACAACAATAATGTCCAAATCGGCGTAGGTGGCGCAGGCGGCGTCATCAGCCTAAACGAGGTGGTGGTCAATAACCTCACCCTCTCCAACTTCAGCGGCACCTACACACTGAG
>JAYWAR010000333.1:0-4083 GCA_043782285.1 Akkermansiaceae bacterium
AAGTGCCACACGGGTACTGGTTTCCCGCGCTCGAAGTTCCAAAATCGGCTATAACCAACGCGGATGCTTATAGGTATAAGGTTTCCCTGCCGGTTGGGCGGGGCGAGAATCTGGGGGGCGCGTGACCATTTCGGCAGTGTTAGGCCTGTGAATCATTTCTAGCTGATTTATCGCGACCGATCCGCCACCGCGCTATAGCCCTAACGGCAATGATACGACACGGTGCTGATAGATCGCCTGCCACAGGTTGGAAATTGTCCGCGGGATGGGCCATCACGGGGATTTATGCGGTGCTGTTCGGGTCGGCGTTCGCTGTGGTATCGGCACCCGTCCTGAATCCCGTGGAGGGCGATTCCCTCGCGAAATTCAATCTCACGATCACCTGCACCACGCCCGGCTCGACGATCCATTACACGCTCAACGGAGCCGATCCGGCTCTCTCCGATTCTACGGCGGCCTCGGGCAACACAATCACCATCGACCGGAACTTCACCGTCAAGGCCAAGGCTTGGACGGCGACCGAACAAAGCCCCACCACCGCCGGTGCCTTGGGCGACAATACCACGGTTAGCAAGGCGATGGCCGTCCAGGTCAGGACAAGCGCATCCTTATTTTTAACTGGCTGTGTGGCGGTGGCGCGCTGACATGCGGCGGCGGGGTTTACACTTGGGGAGACAGGACGTTGGGTCGGTTGGGGAATACCACGACGGTTACCGGCTTAGCTCTCGGCGGCATCAACTGGATCGCCTTCGCCGCGGCGTCCGGAATGGCCAAGGAATTTTCCGCGTATGAGCAGAGCGGACGATTGGGGCAAGTGTGGGTGTGGGGGGGCAAAAGCCAGCGGGCAGCTTGTCCAGGGAAATACAACGAATCTCCCGCGAGCCTCGCGAGTGAAGCTGGATGCCTCGAATTATCTCCAAGATGCCTTGGAAATCTCGTGCGGGGAAGCCCACTCGGTGGTGGTCCGCTGGAAGACGGGGGATCCTTGCTTCAAGGGCGGGTTGTTTGTTTCGGGCAGCGCCAAAAACGGACGCTTGGGAAATTTGCCCCTTGGAACGTCTCAGGCCACGCTGGATGGCGCTCTGGCCGTTTCGTATCCGGTGCAGGTCATGAAGAGCGATGGTTCGCCGCTCGATCAGATCAGTTCGGTGGCGGCAGGCTCATCCCACACCTTGGCTTTGGATCTCTCAGGAAATGCCTGGGCCTGGGTAGAGAATGGTTTCGGCGCACTCGGAGACAATCTCACGGCCGACCGGGGCTATGCCATGAAGGTCAAGAATCCTGCCGGAACCGGTGACCTGCAAAACATCGTCCGCATCGCGGTGGGTGGCACCGGGTTGAACAACTACAGCATGGCCGTCGCCGCCGATGGCACGGTTTA
This sequence comes from Akkermansiaceae bacterium, assembly GCA_043782285.1. Lineage (GTDB taxonomy): Bacteria > Verrucomicrobiota > Verrucomicrobiia > Verrucomicrobiales > Akkermansiaceae > Luteolibacter. Next base: position 1,382 of record JAYWAR010000333.1, read on the forward strand.
CACCTGGGGCTACAACGGCACCAGCCAACTCGGCAATGCCACCTTCTCCACGACGGCGGTTAACAAGCTGCCTGTCGCCGTCACCGGTGGCCTTGATTTGCTGCCGAATCCCCCGGCTGTCACGCTTGCCGTCATCGTGACCGCCGGATCTTTTCCGGAGCCGTCACTCTGGCCGCGACTCCCACGGACCCGGACAATGACATCCGCACGGTTGATTTCTAAAGCCAAGGCGGGCTTGTCGGGCAATTGACGGCTCCTCCTTGGAGTGTCTATATGAGCAATCTCACCGAAGGGACTTACTCCGTCTATGCCGTGGTGACGGATTCCCTTGACCTGCGCGGCTCATCCCTAACTTCCAGCGTCGCGATCAACTATGACCCGGACGCGGTGAACCTGGACCTTGACGGCGACGGCCTAACCAATGCCACAGAGGCCACTCTCGGCACAGATCCCAACGACGCCGATTCCGATGGCGACGGCATTCCCGACGGAATCGATACGGCTCCGTTGGTGCCGGATACCGTGCCGCTGGCCACCGCGAGCACCATCCTGGTTTGGACTCCTGCAGAGTGATGCCCCGGAACGTTCTCGCAATCAATCGTCTTTTCTTTTGGCACTTCCATCCATTCATCCAGTTTCACTTTTCCTCTTATGAATCTCAGATTTCTATCATCCCTTGTTGTTTCCATGGGGGTTTCGCTAGCGGCAGCCCATGGGCAGTGCTGCGAAAGTTGCGGGTCCACGAAACATCCGAAGGTTTATTTCAAAGGGAAAGCCTACTCGATTACGTCACTCAGTGGCTCCACAGTGAAAGTGACGATGAAACTCACTGGAATCGACGGTGAGAAGGCGACGGATTCCGGCACATCCGGGACTTCAAATTGGGCGCAAACACCGAAGAAGTGGGTGAACGTAAAAAGCGGTGATATCTATTCAGGAAGCATCACAGCAAATTCTCAGGGGAATTCGACCATCCCAATCTACTGCGGCTGTTATATGTTACCACATTTCAGGTTGGAGAATGGCTGTGGGTTGGTTCTTCAAATCTCAAAGGAAATTTCGGCGGGATATTCTTCATTTGAGAATATCTCGGGCAGCAGTCTTTCCTGGTTTTGGGGGGTCAACTTCCCAAACCATTAATTTTAAAATCCGCCTGCTCAAAAGAGCAACGGACTCATCCGGCGGTGGCGGTGGTGGCGGCGGCGAAGGTGGCGAGGATGGCGAGGATGGCGAGGATGGTGCCAGCGACGGCGGGAATGACGATGGCGGAGGGAGTGTCTCCCCCCCGTCGCTACCGGCATCCTCCCAAGGAACGGCACCTGGCACACCGGGGGAGCCGCTCCTCCAAATCAACCCCACCAGTTTCATGGCAGACGTGCAGATGGGTCCGCATGCGTTGTCGAAGGGCTTCAGTGTGGGGGAGCTTTCCTTGGAAGGGCCGCTCAGTCAGTCCCTGGCGACGTTGCCGAATTTGCAGATTCTGGTTGCCGGTTTCGACGGGGTTGTCGTGACGAACGCTCCGGCGATTGGGCGTCGGCATTTACACACCCTGCACCGGGACGGTGGAGCGGGAGACCTTCGAGGCGCAATACGCGGCTTCTGGTCGAGGACGGCTGATCGATGTGCAGGCCAACACCGTTGGCGGTGGAGTAACCATCCGGTTTTACGACACCACCACGTTTGGAGCGGTGTTGGACCCCAGCCCTCCGGGTTACGAAGGAATTCATCCCATCGTCCCCGGAGCCATTCCGTCATGGGTGATTGCCTATCTTCCCCTAGCTGCGGCGGGCGACCATCAGGGAGGCGTCCGGGCGATCACGGCGGGGCCGAATGGGAACGAGGAAATCAACGACTACGTGACCCTGTCCGCCAATACGTGGAGAAAGACCCGGACGGTCAATGGCGTGATGCTTGAGGTGGAGGATTGCATTTCCACTTTCCTTTACGAGGGCGGGATCTGGAAACGGATTGATGGTTCGGAAACGAAACACGCGGGAATCCTGTATGCGAAAAAGATGCAGACCCATGGCTATCTTTACAATCCGGTCGGCCCAGATACCCATTTGTTCCTGTTGGAAGAAACGATTTTTGATTCGGTGGGCAGCTCGCTCACCACCAGCCGAGTGCCGGACTCCGCGAACTTCGGCAGGGTAAAATCCGTGCAGCACCCGGATGGCTCATGGGAGGCTTATCAATATTACACCGGCACCGAGACCAGCGCGACTGGCGATCCCTACGACGCGCAACCCGGCTGGAGCGGCGAGCTGAAGGAGACGTTGAAGCCATGGAACGGTCTGCCCACCACTCCCGCCAGCGCGACGGCCGCAAACTCGGAGCGGACGGTGGTGCAATACGGCATCGGTCCGTCGCAAGGGCTGGAGCCGCTGGAGAGGAAAACGACCCGTCCGGGTCCGGGAGGCCCGGTGGTCTGTGGGATTTGGACGAGGACGGCGGGGGGCGCAAGCCTGACGGATCTCCTGTCGGAGGCCGGCCTGGCTTCCGCCTGGATTCCGGCGATGTATACTGCCGCGCATCAGGATTTGTGATTTGGGAAAAATTGAAAATTCAAGGATAACAAGCTTTTGAGTTCGGGCTTTAGTCGGTCTTCAAAATCGTCAAGGCATTGGTCGATGGCCGTCCTAAAGTCCTTGAAATCTTTGTGATATTTATTCGTTAGGCACTTCTTTTTTGTGAGCTTCCAC
>JAYWAR010000334.1:0-11252 GCA_043782285.1 Akkermansiaceae bacterium
GAGGTGGATTTCAATCATTGCGTAAGCCAAGCATGATAGGGTGCCGTAGCATCATGGGAAAGATCCCCTTTCCACAAATCTTGATGCGCGGCAGTATATTTAAGGTTGGTCCGTGGGTGGTGGGATGACGCGAGGTCGCGGCTGCCGCTGTGGAAGGATTCCGCCATCAAGCGCTTGATCTAAAGTCCGACATAAGACTTGGATTCGTTGACGCCAATTGGGTGGGATGGTGTCGAGACTTACTTCTTTAGAAAGTTCGCCGTCATAGATCAGTAACGCGTTCGAGTCATGGATCTGAATCTTGTAGATTTGGCCATCGCGGTTGACTTGGGCTTGGCCATCGTCCGCTTTGTAGCTGACAATTTTGTCGGTGACGTTGACCACGCGCATTGGGCAGTTGTAGGCACCGGGAAGGATTGCGGATTCGACCAAGCTACCTGGAAATGGTTTTTTAAAAATCGGTGCCAGGCCGAGTTTCAATTTGAAGCTTATTGGTTTTCCACCGCGGAATCCAGAGATTGCGATTTCATCGCCGGGTCGGTTAAGCCGAAGCAAGGTAGCCAGTTGTGCCTCATTTGCCAGCATCTGGTCGCCGATTTTCCACAGCAGGTCGAATTCCAAAAGTCCGGCGGCTTGGGCCGGTCCGCCTGAGTTTAGGGATTTAACCACGAAGCCAATTCCTCGGGGTAAGGAAGGGATTTGAGCAATTAGCATCTCGTCTGGTTTGGCCACTTGCAGGCCGAGCCAAGCATGAGGGGCATCATTGGCGGCCGCCTGCATCCGTGGCTGCGGGTTTCGGAGATCCGTAGGTTCTGCAGCTGCCAGAAAAGTGTGGCCGACTGTGAAAAAAACGAGAGCGACGAATTTCATAGTTAAAAAGTGCTGATTGGCATCAAAATTAGCTCCTCGTGGGGATCGGAAATTTGCACGAGCATCCCTGTTTCTTGGTCTCTTACTTCATTTTGCTCGATCACATTCAAACTCAAGGTATGCATCGCCGAACCATCCGAACTTTCCTGCCAGCCTTCATCGGTGCTGGATTCAATTCGTTTGGATTCGCTGACTAAAATCCATCCCGGTTGCGGGATTGGCGATAAATTGGGATGAATTTGTAGTTTTGAGGGATTGGAAACGAGGGTCAAAAGTATACCAAGCGCTACGATTGCAGCGGCAATTCCGCTGCCGATCCAAGAGCGAGTCCGCCACCCATGGGTGGGAATTGGGACGACATTTGCGTGAGCGAGCTCGTCGAGCATGTTGTCGATTCCAAGTTGACCAGGGTCACTTAAGGCCGATGGTAGCAGCCGAGCGAGAATCGTTTCGATTGGATCAGGCGTTGACATAACGGTCCTCCTTCACACGGCGTAGTTCGTGAGCCAGTTGTTCAAGTGCGTAGCGATAACGTGAAGCCGCGGTGTTGGGCGAGATCGCGAGTGTTTCTGAAATTTGCGAAAAAGTCAGGCCTCCCCAGAATTTCATCACCACAACTTCCCGCAATTTTTGACTGAGATTTTGAACGGCTTCACGTAAAATGACAGCTTCTTCATCTTCTTCGAGGACGGGATCGAGCCAGACATCTTGGAAGTCATGGAGATAAATCACCGATTCTTCGCGTTTCCGGCGGCGAGATTCACTGCGGTGATGATTGAGGCCACAAAAACGAATCGTCGAAAAAACCAATGGCAGATCGGGTGGGATGTGGCCGTGGGCGGCTTGGTGATGCCACATCCGCAAGATTGCATCTTGCACTAAATCTTCAGCATCTTGTCGGCAATTGCTCCAACCGCGGGCGAAAAGAAGCAATCGCGGGCCATTTTGGGCCAGCCATTGTTTCCATCTATTTGCGGGCGAATCCATCGTTCAAAGGTAAAATGCCACAGGGCAGATTTTTTGTCGGTTAAATCGTTGAGTCGACCGCAGCGGAGCTGCAAACTCAGTCGAGAAAACGAATTTTCCCAAGAGTTGGGGTGCGGCCGAGAGCCATTGCTTGATGTTGTTCGTCGGTACAGGACGAGTTGATCGGCGCATCTGGAGTCGCGTCATTGGCCGCGAAATATCCATGTTCAAGCAGCCATTTTTCGACTTCTTCGCCGGAGATGTCGGGTAGCATGTGGCCGTCGATTTCGACACAAGGTGACAGCGATTGGCCGCTGCGTTGCTCCATTTCCCAGCGAAATGCTGGGTTTTTGATGATATCTTTTTCTTCGAAAGATAATTCGTATTTGCGCATGATCGCGCGAATGCCTTCACTCCAACCGCAAAAGGTTTTGAGATAAGCGGTGATTTTAGGTGCAGATTTGGTTTCGGACATCGGAATAAAGAGTAAGCGTTAAACCTCAAGGCGGGGAAAAATGATGAGAATTTTCAATCGCAGATGAGGTGGTTTCAGGTGGTGTGGGATTCTGAATCTCAGATGTCGATTTCGCCTTCAAAGACAAAATCGGCAGGACCGGTGAGAGTGACTTTGTTAAAAGTTTGATCGCCAGTTTTTTCGAAACCGATTTCCAAAGTGTCGCCGCCTTCGACGTCGACTTTGATCGGGCTGGCGGCACCAGTGAGGAGATGGTGAATTAAGGCGGAGGCGACCATGCCGGTGCCGCAGGCGAGGGTTTCATCTTCGACGCCGCGCTCGAAGGTGCGGATTGAAATATGGTTGGGGGCAAGGATCGCGGCGAAATTGGCGTTGGTGCCAGCAGGCGCGAAGGCCGAATGTTTGCGGATCGCCGCGCCGTGGTTGAAGACGTCAAATTCATCGAGCGCTTTGGCATTTTCAAGGAAGGTGACGATATGTGGGACGCCGGTGTTGATGAAATGGAGGCGCTGATTGAAATTTGGGATTTGGGTATTGGTGTTGAGTGCTAGATCTTTAGGCTCAGACATGGCAATGCGGACGTCGTCACCGATCATTTCTGCCGTGAGCGTGCCTGCGAGGGTTTCGAAAGTGACTTTTTTGAGGATAATTTCTCCGAGGTGGGCGGTAAAACGGCCAAAACAGCGGGCACCGTTGCCGCACATTTCGGCTTCACCGCCGTCGGCGTTGTAATAACGAAAGCGAAAGTCGGCTCCTTTTTGGGCGGGTTCGACGGCGAGCAGGCCATCTGCACCGATGCCACGATTCCGATCACACAGCGCAGCGATGGTATCAGCGTCGAGATCGATGGAGAGGTCGCGGTTGTCAATGATGATGAAATCATTGCCAGCACCGTTCATTTTGAAGAATTGGAGGAGCATGAAGGCTGAATAATTTAAGGTTTAAGATTATGCCTGAGTGGCAGTGATAAGAGAAACAATCACGTCAGAGCAAAGATGGAGGGTGCGTGCGAGATGCTCAACCTCATTTATTGAAGAAATGACTTCATTCGCCGAGCCAGTGCTTATCGCCCTGAGCCACCTCGCCATCGAATTCGAAGCTGACATGCCTGACAACCACTAACACGAATCCCAAGAAAATCATTTACACAAAATTACTGACACTCTCGCCAGCCTTATCAGGGATAATGAATTTTGCATTCCACCATCGTCACGAGCACCTTGGCTGCCGGTCTGCTGATCAGGTATTCATCTCCCCGTCACCGATCCTCGAGCGCTGGTCGACGATTGGCGGCCGCTCGTCGATCATCATCCGGTTCTTAATTTGGCCTCTGTGCTCGTGCTCCGAACCGCTTTACCGATAGGACTTGCAGCGGTGGCGAAAATGCTTGTGAAGTTCTCCACCCACCTTCTTGTCCCGGTAGATATGCTGATAAATCGTCTCGTGACTGACTTCGCCGACACCTGTTTTTGCCAAGGCAGCACGGATCGGCTCGGGACTCCATGGTTCATCGCAAAGTTTGGCCTCGACCTGTTTCAACAGTTGGGGGCGATTCTGAGTCCTTGCCACTCGCGGGATTCGGCATGGCGCTGGGCAGTGGCGTAGCAGTAATTTTCCCGCGTCGTGCCATCGCACCGCAGCTCTCGACAAACCGTTGAGGTGGAACCCCCGTGGGTTTTGGCGATCTCATTTTGAGGAGAACGGTCGCACTTTATTTCGTCCACTCAAGCTTGGTGAAATCGATGCTTTGACGAATTTTTGAGACGCTTTCTTTCCAATCATTTTCGTGTTCGATTGAAAAATGTCCCTTGAAATCCTGTTTTTTAAGTTCGGCAATACAAGCGGCAACATTGACGATACCGTCGCCAGCGGCAACAACAACTCCTTCAGGGCCGAACTCTGATTTGTCCTTAAGATGGACACTGATGATGCGTCCCTTGAGAATACGCAGACACTCGACGGGTTTCAGCCCTGAAGTACACCAATGACCCAGATCGGCGCAGGCACCGATCCGCAGATCGCGACTTTCGATGACCCCAAGAATATAGAGTGGGTTCCAAACTTTGTAATCGGGTTTGGACATTGAGCCGTCGTGCTCATGGAAAGCGACTTTGATGTCGAACTCTTTGACTGCATTTTCCCAGTCGGCAATTCGTTCAGTGGATTCAGTACAAATGCTATATAGTCCCATTTTTTGGGCGAATACCATGATCTGATGGATTTCATCAGAGCTAGCTGCACTGACGACTCCGTAGTTGACCGGGTAAATTCCTTGACGACTGCATTCGTCTTTAAGTGCTTTGATCACAGCGGCACTGGCGAGATGAGAGACAATCTCTTCTTTGGGTGAATCTGGGCGTAACTTTTGGCCCGGATAAAATTCAATGATCGTCCCGCCTGCCGCTTTAGTTTTAGCGATGGCTTCGAAAGCGCTAAATTCTTTGAATGTGTATGCTTGACAACCGATGGCTAAGCCATTTTGAAGAGCTTCTGAGGGAATGGGGGCAGCCACTAGATTTCCTGCTAAAACGAGGTTGAATAGGAGGAAGCTACGCATCGTGATTTGAAAATTAGCCACGCTTTAATTGTTAGGATTTACAATTTTATGACTGAGTTATTTTGGCACGATCACAGGTTTCGCTGTTAAAACGCGAAAGGCAGCAGCAGCCATTTCTGCAGCTCCCTCGGTGTTAGGATGAACCCGATCGGGAAGCAATTGCGGCTTGTCGGCGAGAGCAGCATGCATATCAATTATTCCGAGTTTCATTTCTTTGGCGAGAATATCGATCCGTTTGATCTCTTCCAACAAGTTGATTTCGTTGATGCCGAAGTTACCCGGTTCCAGTACTGGACAGGGGCGGCAAACATAAATTTTAGGATGACTTTCCAACGCTTGGAAAGACTTCACCAACTCGGTGTAGTCTGCGGAAAACTCTGTTTGATGGATCCAATTCTGCGGTTTGGTGTCGTTGGTGCCAAGCATGATGATGACCACATTGGGCTTGGATTGGAGCGCCTTCTGGTAACTCGTTTCTTTATGATAGGGATGATCCCCATTTTTCAAAAGCGTGCGGCCGCTCAATCCAAAATTTTCAATTTGCCATGAAGTTCCGAGTAATTGTTGGAGTTGTGCCGGGTAAGATTTATTTTTCTCCGCGCCAGCCCCCTCGGTAATACTGTCACCGATGCAAGCGACACGGATAGGCGTTTTGAAGGCTGTAAGATCGATAGGTGAAATCGTATCGGTAGCCATCACGACGGGAATAAACCAAGTTGGAAGTATCGTAATTATTTTGAAAATCATTGAGGTGAAAATTATTGTAATAAACTAGAATACTTCGTAAGTCCTCAAATCCAGCAACTTTAATGATGCTTGAAAGCTCAAATTCATCAAAATATTCTCAGAGATTGCAAAGAATTTTGACTTCCGGGAACTGAGGAGATTGTCATTAGGCGGTTACGGCACTTCGGTCATCATTTAAGCCACTTTTTTCGATGAAGTAGTCATAGCCACCGGTGTAACGAGTAACCACGCCGTTGTTGATGTGAAGGGTTGTTTCTGCGAGAGTACGAATGAAATGAACATCGTGTGAAATAAAGACTAAAGTACCTTCGTAGTTTTTCAAGGCTTGCACTAACGAGTCGATAGAGAGGATATCGAGATGAGTCGTTGGTTCGTCCATCAGCAGCAAATTAGGTGGATCGACTAAGAATTTCACGAGGTTGAGCCTTGATTTTTCACCACCCGAAAGGACGCCGCAACGTTTCTCGACATCGGTGCGGCGAAATAAGAATGAGCCGAGAATACTGCGGGCTTCTTCTTCGCGGAGAGTGGTACAAGCGGCGAGAACTTCTTCGAGGACTGTGTTATTTTCGTTGAGTGATTCGGAGCGGTGTTGACTGTAATAGCCGATTTTGGTGGCGTAACCTGGTTCACGTTTGCCGCCGTCGATCGCGAGTTGACCGGCAAGGATCTTGATCAGGGTGGATTTACCCGCGCCATTTGGACCGACCAAGACGACGCGGTCGCCGCGTTCGATCGTGAGGTCGAGGTCTTGGTAAATACGTTTGTCACCGTATGCTTGGCAAACTTTGGTGAGTTCGATGACTTTTTGGTTGGAACGAGGTGGCTGGGGGAAACTGAACTTGAAGGGTTTGCGTGGAGTGCGCGGTTTCTCGATGCGGACAAGTTTTTCGAGGGTTTTGATTCGGGACTGGACCTGAGAGGCCTTGGAGCCGACTTGGCGAAAGCGATCGATGAATTCTTGGACGTGTTCGATTTCTTTTTGTTGATTACGGTAAGCTTGAGTTTGTTGATCGAAGCGAGCATCGCGCTGAGCGAGGAATGCGCTGTAGTTTCCAGTGTAGGAATTGAGCTTAGCGGCATCCGGGTCGATTTCTACGACAGTTTCGATGATCGAGTCCATGAAATCGCGGTCGTGGGAAATCATCAGAATAGCACCTGAGTAATTTAACAGATAGCGTTGGAGCCAAAGTAGAGAAATGAGGTCAAGATGATTGGTCGGCTCATCGAGCATCAGCAAGTCTGGCTCCATGGTGAGGAGTTGAGCGAGGTGGGCACGCATCACCCAGCCGCCAGAATATTCTTTGGCGGGCTTGTGGAAGTCATCGGATTTGAAGCCGAGGCCATGGAGGATTTTTTTAGCTTTAGGCTCAAGTTGATAGCCATTGAGGGCGTTGAACTGGTCTTGGGCTTGGGCGAAGTCAGGATGCGAGAGGTCACCCGTAGCCTCGTGTTCACGCATGGAGCGAAGAATTCCGATCATTTCTGGGGTGATTCCCATGGCGATTTCAATGATGGTTTCGTCGGTCGGTTCGCCTGCTTCTTGAGGTAGGTACCCGGTGATTGAGTACTCATCGCGTTCAATACTGCCTTCATCGGGGGAATCCTCGTCGAGAATCATACGAAAGAGGGTGGATTTACCGGCACCGTTAGGGCCGACAAGGGCAACGCGTTCTCCCCAGTTGATGGACATTTCTGCCTCGCGGAGCAGGCAGCGGCCGCCGAGAGTCTTGGTAAGCTTGTGAATCGTGAGCACGAGAAAGGATGTAGAGGAGGAGCGAGCGGGGGGCAAGGATTTCGGAAGGAAGGTGATTTGATCAATCAACCTCAATCGATGGGAAAGGGCACGCTCTAGAAAATTAGCAGGCGATCCAGATTGAAACGAGATTGAGTCAGCGGCTTTGAATGGCTAGGGTCTTGCCATGAGAATTGATATTGTGACCTTATTTCCGGAGGTGGCGCTGGCCCCGTTGAGTGATTCGATTATTCAACGGGCGCGGACGACCGGACTGGTGGAGGTGCTTGGTCACCAATTGCGAGATTGGTCTGAAGACAAGCACCGGCGGGTTGACGACTCGCCGTGCGGCGGCGGTCAGGGTATGTTGCTGAAACCGGAGCCTTTGTTTGCTGCGGTGGCAGCCCTGCGCAGGTCGAATACGCGGGTAATCTTAATGACGCCACAAGGCCGCCCTTTTAAACAAGCTGTTGCGCAAGAGCTCGTAAAAGCAGAGCACTTGTTGATCCTTTGCGGGCACTATGAGGGAGTCGATCATCGGGTGATTGAGGCGCTGGTTGATGAAGAAATTTCCATTGGCGACTATGTTCTGACCAATGGCGCCTTGGCTGCGGCAGTGTTATGTGATGCGGTGATTCGGCTATTGCCTGGTGCGTTGGGCGACGAACGCTCACCCGTCGATGAATCGTTTTCTGATCCAAACTTGTTGGAGGCACCCGCGTACACTCGGCCGATCGAGTTTCGTGGGCTGGAGGTACCCGAAGTCCTGATCTCCGGTCATCACGGAAAAATTTCGGCGTGGAAGAAAATTCAAGCTCTGGCCCGTACTCGAGTAAATCGACCCGATCTCTTAGATTCACTGCCACTGCAAAAAGAAATTTGGCCGGATTAGGAAATTTCGTGGCTAGAATTCAAATTGGTGACACGCTCTGAGCCGTGAAAACAGTATCCGACAAGGCTGGCCAAAATTGCGAGGACGACCGTCCCCGGGTGGAGCCAGCGACTCTTGAAGATTTACCCGCATTGACTGAATTGGTGATGAATCTTCTCGATGTTTCGGGAGATTTCTCACCTGACCAAACGGTGCAGGAACGTGGCTTGCAGTTAATTCTCGAACAACCCAACAGGGGACGAATTTTCGTGGTACGTAACCAAGATCAAATCTTTGGGATGGTGAATTTGCTATTTACGATCTCCACGGCTCGCGGCGGTTTCGTGATTTTGATGGAGGATGTGGTGATTCATCCCGCTCATCGCGGTCAAGGTTATGGTACTATGTTAGTAGACTATGTAGCAGAGTTTGCGAAGAAAAAACATTTTAAACGAATCACCTTACTTACCGACCATATTAGCGCTGAATCTCAGGAATTCTTCAAAAAACAAGGGTTTGATTACTCGAAGATGATTCCTATGCGGAAAATTATTGATTAAGTTTTTAATTACCCATCAGAAATTTGTTGGATTTGAAAGCTAACTTTAAATCCAACAATAAATCGATTATTTACCTGACCAGATCTGTGGAATATCACAAAAGGATAGGCTTTCTACTTAAGTGATTTCAAATAACTGAAAAGATCAGCGACCTGTTTTTCTTTGAAGCCTTCGATTAAGCCTTCAGGCATTATGGAACGTTTGGAGATAGTATGTTTGGAGATGTTACTGCGGGCAATCACTTTTGGATCAGCTCCGATTGGTCGAATTGTGATTGATTCGGCTTTTTCCTCAAGCAAGAAACCACTGACTAATGAACCGTCAAGTAGGGCGATATCGTGGCGATAATAACCGCTTTCCAACTGTGCATTTGGATCGAGGACATTGCGGAGAATCGCCTCCACTCCCATGGCACCGACGCCACTGAGATCGGGTCCTATTTTCATTCCCTCGCCTTTAACTTGGTGGCAAATCATGCAAGTTGCTTGAAATTGTACGCGCCCGGCAAGCGGATCTCCTGGACTGGCAATCATTGCTCGGAAACGTTCGAATCGTTGGGCGGCGGCGGCGGATTGCGCTGCGCTGACAAATGGCGGAAAGTCCAAGGTTAATTCCGTCATTGCTGGCGCGATTAGAGAGCCGGGCTGATCTCCGCTAAGTCGTTTGACCAGATGAAGCGGTTGCTCGGTCAAACGAGCTTGAAAATTCTGCCGGATCTCATCGGCGCTACGCGCAACTTCCCAAACTCGGAATTCGTCATAACGAGCAGCTCCTGGCTGGCCGGTAGAGGTTTGACCGGGTCGGAGTGCTTTCAAAACTTGTTGCGATGGCTTGCCGATTGCAGGATCCAATTCACCATCAAAATAAAGTTTTAAATTACCCTCAGTATCTCGCGTTATCGCACAATGAGTCCAGACTTCAGCCTGAATCGGACGAGTTGATATAATTAGATCACCTTGATCCACACCACCGTAAAAGTGCAGATGTTTTCCGTGGAAATTAAGTCCTTCACCATGAACTTTACCTAAAATCCCATCGTTATTACCAATATCAGGATCTAGTTTGATCCAAGTTTCAATGGTAAAGGGTCCAGCCAGCGTAATAGGACTGTCAATAACGGCACCTTTCACACCTGGTAAACGAATCACTCGACCCACCAAGCTGTTGGTTTTCGCTATCAATTTGACCAGTGCTGGATCGTTTTCTCCCAGAACAGCTAATAGCTTTTCGAGAACCGCAGCGTCGAGGCCAGTGAAACGACCACTGGCAGCGGCTTCTGTAAGCACGGCGGCTTTATCCTTGGAAGATGTCATACCATCCAAAGCGATTGCACGTAAGGCACCCGGAAGGCGATCCCAACGTGTAACGAGCAACTCGACAGATTTAATCTCAGACGATGATGCGATTGCTGCAATCGCTTCCCGGCGGACCGCGTCGTCAGGGTGATCGAGGAATTTGGTAAATAACTCGATTCGATTTGAACCGATTTCGCGTAGAGTTGATAAAACTTCTGCCAACTCACTTGCAACCACGCTCTCTTTAATTCGAGAAGCAATCGAAGGTTCAAGTGTACGTAACCTAAACAGTCGAGTGAGTTTAAGAACCAAAGTTCGGTCTGCCGCAGTGATTGGTGTGGCAGTTATCAGCATTTCACAGGCGGAGGCGACAGCAGCGGCTAGCGAAGGATTGGCAAGTAGCCGTGTGTCAAGTGCCATGAGACTACGCAGGGTTGATTTACGAGTGGCTTCTTGAGTGAGTAAGGATTGTAAGGCTGCTAACACAATCGGCTGGCTCAGTTGTTCACTCAGTAAAGTGAGTTCCTCGGAAGTGAGTGCTCGCTGCAGAGTTGGCAATTCGGTGACTAATTGCGCTGCAGCAGCTATGGGCTCAAGCGCCAGAATAGCTAAGAGTCGATTTTCTTGCGAGAGTCCAGATGTGGAATGGAGCAATTCTGCCGTTTCCTCACGATGGATTTCCATGGCCCATCGTGCTAAATAGCGTTCAAAATCCCGATCGTATTTCTCCCATTCGACACCGCTGGTGACTGGTGCGCGCCCCAGCCGGGCCACCATCGCAATCATGGGTACCGTCACTGTAAGATGATTGCGAACCGCATTGGCGAGTCCGGCTCGCACCCGATAACTTGGATCGTTTGCACTTTGGGCAAAGGTTTTCGCAAATGACTCGGGCTCCATTTGAAGCTCACCCGCAGCGCGAATTGCTTGATAGCGAATCGCAGCAGACGAGTCAGTGGCAAGTGCGGTAAAGACGGTGGAGTCGATCGATTTCCCGGCTTCCAGGGCTCGGAAGGCATCGAGTCGACGGGCAACGCTAGCATTCGAATCCATGGTAATTTTGCGTAATTTAGCAGCAAGGGAAGGGGTCATCTTGCCGCCGAGCCATGACCAAGTCATCGCTGCGGTACGCGCAGATGAACCTCCTAACATAGCTAACGCAGCATCGTCAGAAAG
>JAYWAR010000335.1:0-4068 GCA_043782285.1 Akkermansiaceae bacterium
TCGCCGCGCTCGACCTCACCAAGAAATTACGCACTGGCCTAGAAGACCTTTTAATTTTCGGGCTTTTCGAGAAAGCCCCCGAGATTGTGATGACAAAAATCAACGGTAGGCTTCGGGATGGTGATGAGTCATTAAGCTGGCAGTTCAGTATAGTTATGTATGACTGGGCGGCAAAAGACCCCACCGCTGCGTTTAAATGGTTCGACCAGCAAATTGGCGCTGGCGCCTTTGATAGCAAGTCGCTTAACGGGATAAATGGTGACCGACTCAACTTTGAAAAGCTTTTAATAACCTCCTTGCTCCCCACGGATCCAGACGCAACTGCACGTCATTTGGCCGCGCTGCCAGAAGATCAGCGGTGCAGGGCTCTGCCATTATTTTCCGAGAAGATAGACGGGACGAATGAAGCGGCCCTCGTCAAGCTCATCCGCGACCAGCTTCCTGAAAAGCAGCAGGGAGAAGCCCTTGCCACACGGGTATCCTGCATCGTGAAAGAAAGAGGTGGCTACTCCGAGGTCGCTGAGTTTCTCAATCTCATCCAAGCCACTCCTGCCGAGCGCACCGTCTGCGTCGAACGAGCTGCTGAGTCGGAGCTACAAGAGATCTACCGCGATAAGAAAATCACCCGCGAGGATCTGGATATGATGCGGGAATGGGTCACCAGCCAAGCTCCAGACTCCACCGACATCGTGACGGGCAAGGCTCTCGCCAACGCGAGTCGCAATGGTGGCAAAATCGAGTTTTCCGAAGCCGCCAAACTCATTCTCGAATATCACACGGCAGCAGGAAATGACGAGGTACTAACCTCATTTCTCTGTGGTCAGTCTGCATCACAAAATAGAGAACAAGCTAGGATTCTCGCACAAAATATCTCCGACCCGATAAGCCGTGGAGAGATCTTAAGAAAATTCAAATAGCCCTCCTGATGAAAATTTCCATCGCCGTCTCCATCCTCATCTTGCTCATCGCCGCGCTCATCGGTGTGCCCGTTCACCAGCGCCTCATCACGCTGCGCAAGAACTACGCGCAACTCGTCGCCAGAGCCTCGCAACTAAATATTAGCACAAACCTCTCTGACTTGGCCAACCCCGTCAGCATCACGAAGCGCAAGCGAGAGGACAGGGATGCTGCTGTCAAGCGAGCCACTGGCGAGGTCATCGCCCTTGCTGAGGAATTGAAAGCCACTGTGAAAAAAGGTAAGGAGCTCGACCGGGCTCAGGAGATGCAAATCCTCGAACTGGAGGATCAAATCGCGTCGCTGGATTCCAACCAGTTGAAAAACCACATCGCTGAGGTGCTGGCCGCCAAAGACCTCCAAGACGAAACTCGCCAGGAGATTATGGAA
Organism: Akkermansiaceae bacterium; assembly: GCA_043782285.1. GTDB lineage: Bacteria > Verrucomicrobiota > Verrucomicrobiia > Verrucomicrobiales > Akkermansiaceae > Luteolibacter. The sequence continues at coordinate 1,346 of JAYWAR010000335.1, forward strand.
TTTGTAATCAGCATCCTCTCAAGGGATAACCCTCAAGCGGCACTTGCTCTCGTCACTCAATCTTTGGATTTTTTAGGTAAGAGGTGCCTAAATCATGACGTTTGCATTTCGCTGAGCAACTGGGCAAAGGATGATCCGCTGGCGGCGGTGGAGTGGCTGAATCAAAGCATGGTCAAGTTTCCAGAACTCATGACTGAATCAAACAAATTCGGACTACTTTCTGGCACGGTCCACCAAGATCCCAAGCTCGCCTTCAGGCTCATGGGCGAGTTAGCACTTAAAGAGCCGAACTCATTTATCCAAGATATCATGCAAGCCACCGAAACCCCCGAAGAGTGCAATGCTGCCATTGCCGCACTTCGTGAATACTTGGTGTCTATCAAGGATGACAAAACCCGAGGTGCAATCTCAGCCGAGGCTCTAACCAACTGGTCTCACTCCTTCGTCACACAGGGATTCGACACCAACTCCCAATGGCTAGCTGGAGCTAACTTTACCCCCGCAGAGCTTGAGAGCCTTTCCATTGGAATGTATAAAACCGAAATGAGCGGCGACAACGGCAAGTGGATCGAGTGGCTCGGCCAAAAACTTCCTCCCGAAAAGGCCAGAGAGCAGGTGAGAAATCACATTAGCTACTGGACTCAAACAGACTACCGAGCGGCGGGTGAATGGCTCGCCACCGCTGCTCCCGGTCCTACCAAGAACACCGCCATCCGCAGCTATGCCGAGACCGTTTCTGAGTATGAACCCGCAGCCGCCGTGCAGTGGGCGCTGACCTTGCCACCTGGTCAAGACCGCGACGCGACCCTCAAAACCATTTACCAGAAATGGCCCGAGGACGATCCCACCGCCAAGGAAGCTTTTAGGCAGCAGCATGGGATCAAGTAATCGGGTATCATGGATGGAGAGCGAACGATTGTTTGAGGCGGTTATCAGCTTCCTTGAGTAAGATGGTATCTTGGATACGACCCACCACGCAGATGGCTCTTGGATCTGTTTTGCGCTCTGTGACGACCTTAATGAAGCCGCTGATCAGTTCATCAGTGCACCTGTTTTGGGGGTATCCGACGAGCATGAAGTAGGCGTGAGTAAAACTAAAATTACCTGTATCCTGTATCAGTTCGTTGGGGTTTTCGCTGAGCGCTTGGCCGAGCGCTTCGCCGGTTAGCCGGTCCATCGCAGCGGGGTCTTGTTTCTTGAGCCACAAGCGCATCGTATCAAGATCTTGCGGAGTCACTTCTCGGGTGCTGGCGATTTCCTTTAACTGACGGCCACCGGCCGCACGCATCGCGACTTGGCGTTCCTCAGGCGTCGCCTGGATGGCATCAAGTAGCGCGGTGATTTCTGCATAATCGCTGGTGGGCGGCACTTCGGATATTAGATGGCGCAGCGCACTTGCTTGATCTGCTGTAGGCACCAGCTTGCGCAATAGTTCGACGTAGTTACGACGGTCCTCCGTGCTGAGGCCGGAGGTCTCGAGTGCTTCCAAAGTGGCGCAACGTTGGTCCTCAGGCAGCGCGGCGAGGCGTGCGCTGAGTGTTTTCCAATCCAGCACTTCGGGTGGTGCCTTTTGTTTCGTCTCGCTCTGCTGTGGCAATTCTTGTGGCTTCGTGGCGGACTCCCCACTTGGTTCGCCTCGGGAAATCCCCGCAAAAATCATCGTGCCAAATGCTAGACCGATGAGTGCTGATTGTGTTTTTTTCATCGGCGAGAAGCGCAGTAGCTTCTCGCCGATGTCTAAGTATTTTGGCTGGTGTCAACAAGTCACGACCTCAAGTGTCGTTAATCATTAGCGGAGTAAGCCATTTCGTTGGAACTCATCTGTGCTGCTTGTCCTGAATCGTTCCTAGAAACCCATGGGTTTTCCGCCGCGTGGGACAGTGCGCTGCACCGAGGCGCTGTTGGAGCGCCGGACTGGAGGCGGCTTGAAGCTACGGAAGTTTGATTTCAATCGACTTGCCGGGTGCGAGATCATGGCTTGCGACGGTTTTTCCGTTTTGGATCACGGTGAGTAATTGGCCCTCACCTTTGCGTTCCACCACCAGGTCGAAGTTCCGGCCAAATGCCCGCACTGAGCGCAGTGCCATTTTCGGCCAACCATCCGGCAGGCGTGGGGTGCAGTGAAAACTGGAGAGACCGGTGGGCTTCATGCCGAAAAGTCCTTCGGTGAAAATCCGGCAATACAACCCGCTCTCAGATGAGAGATGGCGCTGGTCACCCTCGGGCCATGCCTCGACCGGGTAGGGGACATGGTCGCCTAACAAGCGCCGGTGGGTGTAGCGGATGAGATAGCGCAAACCGGTGGTGATCTCGCCCGCTTGGAACACGCCGCGAAAGCCGTAGAGCGTGGAGCGATCCCAAAATGCGAGATCGCCAGCTTGAGAGGCAAGTCCATCCACGGTCCAGAGCCGGGGTGAAAACAAGGCGGCGATGGTCCCTTCGCGGCGCTCCATCAGCCCCATGCAGAGTGGCAGGCAGATCCATGAGCGCAGCACATCGTTGCCCTCATAGTAGCGGTAAGTTTCGAAGCCTTCGACCTTCGCCCCGAAATAGGTGTTGATCGCCTTGGCCATGCTGTCCGCCTGTTGGTCATAGTTGCTGGCTTCCTTTTCCATCCCTAACGACCGACCGAGATCCGCCGCCGACCGCAGGCCGCCGTAGTAGAGCGAGGAAGTGGATAGATTGGCTTTGCCGGTGGGCAGGCGACCTTCGAGTTCGTCGGT